>CAMQZX010000198.1 GCA_947039785.1 uncultured Lachnospiraceae bacterium
TCATCGACAGCTTTAACATTCTATCATGTCGTTTTTCGCTTGTCAAGAACTTTTTTAATCTTTTTATACTTTTTCCAACATATTGTTTTCAAAAGTAAGTTACTTTGTTGCTTTCTTGTTTGCTGCAACTTATTCAGTTTATCAAAGTTACAATTCCCTGTCAAGAACTTTTTCAACTTTTTTATTTCGTTTTTCCTGTTCTCGGCAATTTTGCGGAATCGCTCAGACGCAACTTTGACAGAATACCAAATCTTTTCAGATTTGTCAACACTTTTTTACAAAAATGGGAATTATTTTTTATTCCAAAAAGGCAGACTTATGCCTGCCTTCTTAATATCTCCCAGTCCAAATGCACCTGAACTCTACAGTATCACTTGAGCAAATGCTTTCCCTGTATGTTGTCTGCCTTTTTAGCTGTATGCTGCAGCTGTACTTGAAGATGCCAGGCGATTTTTGCACTTTCTTCCAGCTCTTCAATTCCATAAAACGCACTCATAACATCTTTTCCCCAGATAACCGGACCATGGTTTTGTAAAAGATATCCATCACTGTTGGGGATACATTTCTCAAACAAGGTAAACAATTCCCTGCTCCCAGGTTCCCCATAAGGGACCATTCCAATCCTCCCCACCTTCATCCTGAGATAGGGGGTATAATCGGGAATCACATCCTCTGTAGATTCATGGGCCAGACAGGACCACAGCGTGGCATAAAAGCTGTGGGTATGGATCACTGCCCTAGCTTCCTTTTTGTCATAAAGCAATTTATGCAGCGGAAATTCTTTACTCGGTTTGGGACCTTTGATGTGCTTTCCTTCAGGATCCATCACAGCAAACTCCTCTTTTTGCAGCGTTCCAAAACAAGTTCCGCTGCCACTGATGTAAATACAACCCTCGTGCCGGAAGCTGATATTTGCCGTAGATCCTGCAGTTTTTCCCCGTTGAAAAAGACTTCTGGCTACCCATATGGTCTGCTCCAGCTTTTTATCAAGTTCTCTATTCATTCTAACCCTCCTTTGCTGTTTTTTTCAATGCGTTCATAAAAAAGTCAGAATTTCCAAAATTTCCGGATTTCAGAACAAGACGAACTTGACTATTGCCTGCCGGGATCATCACCGGCACACCTGGAGCAATACTTTCTCCTATATAAAATCCATCATACTTCAACGCTTTTGTCACAGCACCTGATGTTTCCCCACCTGCCACAATGATTCGTCTGTATCCGGACTTCAGAGCCTTAACGGCCAGAGATGAAAATGTATGTTCTATGCGTGTTGCCATTTCCTCTTTTCCTCTGTTTTGAACCTGCTTTACCTGTTCAGGGAGATCAGAACTGTAAATCAGAATTTCCTTATCTCCACAATAGTTTTCTACTGTTTCCCAAATGGTGTCTGGATCTTCTTCTCCTGTTTCCAGCTTATATGGATCGATCTTGTATGCATACTGCCCAGAACTACAAAACTCCTCAATCTGCGCCAGAGTTGTAGCAGAACAGCTTCCAGCCAGAACAATTCCTCTGCCCTGCACAGCACATTCCGGCATCGCCCGCATAGCTTCTCCTTTTTTATAGCTACTGCACAGGTTTGTAAGAATTCCAGAACCTCCGCTTAATATTTTCAGTTCTCCAAATACCTCTGTAATCTTTTTTGCATCTTCCTCTTTCGTATAATCGGGAACTAAATAGCAACGCTCCATAGAGTTTCTCTCTTTTTCAATGTGGGACCATATTTCATCCTTTGGCCGCGCCATCCACTCATCATCAAGCATGACGCAGTGGTAACGACTCTGGGGCTCCATCAATTTGCCAATATGAGATTCCTTCATAGGTGTCAAAGGATGATTTCTCATAGAACTTTGTTCTAATAGTATTCCGTTTACATACAGTTTTCCTTTCTTTACGGTTCTGCCATTTACCGGCAGCGCCGGACAGAGGATGCTGTATCTCTCGTCAAAATATTCCATCACCGCATCCATCACCGGTCCAATGTTGCCTTCCGGAGTGGAATCAAACGTGGAGCAATATTTACTGTAAATATGTTCAGCTCCCTGACTCTCAAGCCAGCGCACTGCTGCAAGAGAATCTTCCACTGCACGCTCCTTCGAGTCCGTTCTTGATTTTAAAGCAATCACAGCCGCATCAATATCATAATTCCCCATGTCTTTGGGCACACCATTAAACAGCATGGTTCTCATCCCAGCTTTTGCAATAAAGGATGCTGCATCGCTGGCCCCCGTAAAATCATCTGCCACACACCCAAATATCAATTTTCCCATACGTTTATCCTCTTTTTCTTTTCTACTTCTCCACTTCATCACCATTTCTTATCACTGTCCCAACAAATGAGGCAGAACAAGCGAAATCTGAGGCAGGTAAGTTACCAGAAGTAAAACTACCAGCAGCGCACAGATAATCGGAATAACATCCTTCATCATGTCCTTAATCGTTATTTTTGATATACTGCACGCCGTAAACAGATTCACACCCACCGGAGGTGTCACAAGGCCAATCGCCAGGTTTACACACATGACAATGCCAAAAGCTACTGTGTCATATCCCATTTCCTGTGCCACCGGCAACAAAATCGGAATGAAGATATAAAGGGCTGAAGTCGCATCCATAACGCAGCCGGCAATCAGAAGAATGATATTTGTAATCAGTAAAAATGCCCACAGATTGCCATGAGTCACCTGCATCAGCCAGTTCCCGATATCTGCTGCAATACCATCCACTGAAATCACCCAGGCAAACAGGGATGCCGCAATAATTACATACATAACCACTCCCGTCTGGCTTCCTGAAGTCACTGCCAAGGATGTCAAATCCCTGATTTTTATTTTTTTATAAACAAATATGCCAATAACGAGTCCGTATACAGCCGAAACTGCAGCCGCCTCTGTAGGTGTAAAAATACCGGAATAAATACCACCCAGAATAATCACTGGCATCAAAAGTCCCCATATGGCATCCTTAAACGCCCTCCAGCGCTCCTGAGCCGATGCTTTTGGCAATTGCTTCAGCTCAAATTTTCTGGAACAGAAAATCGTTGCCGCCACCAGGGCAGCTCCCATCATCAAACCGGGAATCACACCTGCCATAAATACTCTGGCAATGGAAGCGCCAGAACTGGCACCATACACAATAAAAGTGACAGACGGCGGAATAATCACACCAATTGCTCCTCCTGCAGCCATCAGAGCCGATGCAAAGGTAACCGGATATCCTTCTTTCACCATTGCAGGAATCAAAATTACTCCAAGAGCAGCAACCGTAGCCGGGCCGGAACCGGAAATAGCCGCAAAAAAGCAGGAAACAATGACGCATACAAGAGCTACTCCATTTTTCCGATGTCCCACACATGCTTTCGCCAGATTGATCAGCTTTTCTGATATTCCGGCTTTCTCCATAATATTTCCTGCAAGAATAAAAAACGGAATTGCAAGAAGTGCAAATTTGCTGGACGCAGAAAATACATTAATCGGAAACATTTCCATAGGAAGCCCTGTCAGCAAAATAGTTACAATGCTTGCAATTCCCAGAGAAACTGCAATCGGGATGTTGCAAATCAGCAGTACAACAAATATTCCGAATAAAATTACAGACGTATTCAATCTTTTCCCCTCCCTACTTCATAAACTTTCCAATCAACGCCAAAAAATATCGAAGTACAAGAATTCCAGCTCCCAGAGGAACTGTCATTCCATAAATCCATTCCGGCCACTGCATCGTCGCAGATACCTGCTGCAGAAACATTTCCTGAGCCACCATCAAAATACCGTAATAGAACATCACACCGCACATGATAATTGCCAGAAGAATCGCAGCCAGAGATAATATTCTCTGTATCAGTTCAGGCATAAATCCAATTACAAAGTCCAAACCCAGATGCGATTCATTCCGCACCGCAACCGATGTACCTGCCAATGATGCTATTACAAACAGGCCTGTTACAATTTCTTCTGTAAATGACAGTGAAAAATGCAGCAGGAATCTGGAAACTACATTCGCAAAGGTCAAAAGCAGCATAACCACCAGTGTAACAATACACACATAGTTTTCAATCTTCTCCACAATCTTATCTAAGATTTTCAACGAATAATCCTCCTTTCAAATTTAGAAAAGGCCCGCCTGACCTTTTCATACACACCTGGCAGCCTGAAAAAAGTCCACTGAATCTTTTCCCATGCCCGGTAACCCTAAAATGGCTGCTTTGCCAACTCTGACAGGGCAAAGCAGCCATTTTCATCTAATTCCGCCTCATTCTTCAATACCAAATGCTTTGCAGGCTTCTGATCCGTATTGCTTTTTCATTTTCGTATAATAGTTCTCCAACTGATCTTTAAATGCCTGTATCTGCTCTTCGCTCAAATCATTCACTTCACAGCCGTAATCCAGAGTCTCCTGTTTTTTTTCGATTTCATTGTTTTCCACATTATCGCAGCCAATCTTACATACCTCTGTAGCTGTTTCCTGAAACAGCTTCTGCGTCTCTTCATTCATGCTTTCCCAGGTTTTGCTGCTAAATGCCATGGCAAAGGCGCCATAACTGTAATTCCAGCTTGTGATATATTTTTGCACTTCATAAAATTTATTGGTGGTAATCAAATCAAAGCCGTTTTCCTGACCATCCACAGTTCCCTGCTGAAGGGCGGTAAACAATTCACTGAAACTCATAGACACTGGATCTGCGCCCAGTTCTTTGAAAAACTCCATAAATACATCGCCGCCAGGCACACGCAGTTTCATATTCCTGATATCTTCCGGTGATGACACACTGTGCTTGCTGTTTGTCAGCTGTCTGAAGCCATTATGAATAAATCCAAGTGTTTCTATGTTTTTTGCACGCAGCTTTTCCCTGATAAACTCTCCTCCTGTGGAATTTAGACATTCTTCTGCCTCATCATAGGATTCAAAGGTCCACGGAAGGCTGAGCGCCAGCAGCTTCTTATCCAACACCGCCAGCACATCTACCGGTTCAAAGGCACAGTCAATGGCACCCTGAGTCAGCATTTCCACTCCTTTTGACATATTCCCCCCTGACAGCTGGTCACTGGAGTATACTGCCACCTCAATATTTCCATCTGTCCGCTCTGCAATCTTTTCTGAAAACAGCTTTGCCACTACTGTTGCATTTGACTGTTCACTGACTGTTGTGGACAATAGGATTTTCATCTTTGGATATTTGCTTTGCGCCTCTTCAGTGTTTTGGGAAGTGCCGCACCCCATAAGCAAAAGTGCGACCGCCAAAGCGCAGGATATTACTTTTATTCTTTTCTTTTTAAACAATATACCTTCTCCATTCCTACACGCTTATACAACTCTATTTCCGTACAGTTATCCCAGACAATTCTTCATAAAGTTTAATGATTGCACAGTTATCCTTTTTTCCATAGCCCTTCACCTGAGCTGTTTTAAATAACTCAGCCACCAGATTTGTGGCATACAACGGCAAATTCATATTTTTTGCCATGTCCACCGCCAGCTTAACATCTTTTGTATGTAAATCAATGGTAAATCCTGGTTCAAAATCACCTTCCAGAATATGGGGCATACGATCTTCTACCGCCCAGCATCTTCCTGAACCGCCTTTGATCACATTCATTATAATTTCCGGCTTCACTCCAGCTTTTGTTCCCAGCGTAAATGCTTCCGACATACTAATCAGATTAATGGCAGACATCAGCTGATTTGCCACCTTGACCACCTGTCCGGCACCGCACTCACCGCAGTGAATAATATTTTTACCAACTGCTTCAAACAACGGCATGGCATCCTGCACATCTTCTTCTTTACCGCCCGCCATAATAGTCAACGTGCCGTTCATTGCTCCGGATTGGCCGCCACTTACAGGTCCATCCACAAATTTATATCCCTTTGCATATAATTTTGCTCCAATCTCTCTGGTAATATCCGGAGAAATGCTGCTCATATCAATCAAAAAGAAATCCTGTCCAACTGATCCGCTCAAAAGTCCGTTTTCCCCTTCCAGCACAGATAGAACGTGCGGAGAGTTTGGAAGCATGGTAATAACTGTACTTGTGTAATTCAAAACATCTGCGGCATTTTTTGCTACAATCACTCTGTCCTGATTGGGAAGCATTTTAATTCTCTCTGTGTTGACATCACAGGCAACCAGCGTGTATCCTGCCTTCAACAGATTCAACGCCATTCCATATCCCATTACCCCGAGTCCGATCAGACCCACTTTTTCATATTTTCTCATACTGTCCCATCTCCTTTATCTTATTTCTTTTCTACAAATACCTGTGTGAGATCGGTCTCTTCGTCATATTTACGAATCATTTCCACGCCAACAGCTTCCTGAATTACAACATCCACAGTAGTCAAAACCGGGCACTGTCCTTTTACAATGTGGCCTCCAAAAACAGTTCCCTCTTTGTCACACATGGTGCCATGGAAATGCAATTCTGTAATTCCTTTATCTGTCTGTGTAATGATACCTGTTCCGGAAAGAAATTCTATCGGACCTTCCTGTTTGATTACATCCCCATAGCCCGCTCCCACTTTGGCATCCATTGGAACCAGGTACATATAGCCGGCTGCCGAAAAGCTTCCGAAACAATTAACAGCTCCATATTTCACCTCATTTTGGATGCAGATTTCCTCCAGTCCTGTTAACAAATCTGTTCCCGGCAAAATTCTTGCCGCAATCATTTTTCCCGGTGTTCCACATGCATAATTCACTCTTACTTCTGACATTTCTTTGTCCTCCTTAGATTGAAATTTAGGTAACTGCTTCTTATACACTTTGGTAAAATATTCAGGCAGCTACATTGTTTTTTTATAATCATGATTATATCGGTTTGATTGTCTCCTTTCAATTTCCCTACTGTTTTGTTTTTGAACATTTTTTCACTTTTCTTTTCAATTTATCTTTGCTATAATTTTATAAACAAAATTATTGTTTGGAATTTATTCTTTTTTCTTATTTAAATGTTTGCATATAAAACGTTAAGTTTTTTCACAAACGCAAAAAACAAACAAGGAGAACTGGTAAATATGAAAACAGAAAAATATAAGCTTCTGGCTATCGCACCTTTTAAAGGCTTTCGTGACTTTCTTTTACAGGAAATACAAAAGCGAAACGATGTAGATGTGGATATCTATTCCGCAACACTGTATGAAACTAAAACACTTATCGATACCTTGGATTTGACAAAATACGAGGCAATCATATGCCGGGGACGTTCCGGACGCCTGGTAAAAGAACTATCCCCCATTCCCGTAGTCAACGTAGATTTTTCCAGCTTTGATATACTGCGTGCCCTGCAGCTTGCCATGCTCACCACACAGAAAAAAATTGCCTTTGTCAGCTATTTTGATTTAAGCGATAACATTCACTTCCTGTGCCAGTTGCTAAACTATAAAGTAGAAATTCTGGTCCCCCCGTCTCCTTCTTCCATCGAAGAAATGGAATCTATTGTAAGAAGGCTTCATACGGAAGAAAACATCCAGCTATTTGTAGGAGACGGTGCATGTGTGCACTGCGCCAAAGAATTGAATCTGGACTCCGTTCTGGTAACAACTGGTCCTGAAAGCATGCACGACGCTCTGGCAAATGCAGTAGG
>CAMQZX010000199.1 GCA_947039785.1 uncultured Lachnospiraceae bacterium
TCTGGCGGGAATTTTCCTCATTGCGAAGCCTGACAAAATATGCTAACATTTTAGAAAAGAGTTAACTTTTGATTTTATCTCTAAAGAAAATACAGAACAAAAAGGAGGAACCGCCAATGGCAACGTTAAAAGATATCGCAAGAGAAACCGGCGTTTCTCAGGCGACAGTCTCTCGGGTACTGAACGGAGACCCCAAGCTAAGCATCACACAGATCACACGGGACAAAATTTTACAGACTGCAAAAAGATTAGGATATAAGACTGTATCACAGAGGGTACAGGAAAATACACAGCAAGCCAAAGCTGCCCCGCTTTTTACACAGGAGGGAAGCAACAGCAAAAACGAGCAGATTCGGATCGGCGTGGCACAGATGTTTGAGATTGAAGAGCAGATGGCTGACATCTACTACATGCAGATCAAAAGTATGCTGGATGAGGTATGTTTTTTAAACGGATGGACCACAGTAACACTCTCCAGAAATGAAGAAAAACATTTCGTAAAAAATGACAACCTGCCTTTGGACGGAATCATCGCCATCGGAAGATTTACCGTGGAAGAAATCGACAACTTCGAAGAATATACGAAAAACATTGTCTTCCTCGACTCCGATCCCAACCCTTTAAAATACTATAGTATTGTGCCAAACTACCACATTGCTGTGCGCTTCGCACTGGATCACTGCTGGGACATGGGACACAGAAGAATCGCCTATGTGGGAAGCGTCCAGACCTTTAACAACACAAAAAATCTGGCCATGGATCCCAGATACTACTACTACCGCAATTCCATGCTGAGCAAAAACCTGTTTGAGGAAAACCTGGTCATCGACTGTCCCATGAATGCCGTCGGAGGCTACGAGGCGATCTGTCAATACCTGAAAACCAACAAAACACTGCCAGATGCCCTGTTTGTAGCCAGCGATGCAGTAGCTCCCGGCATAATTAAAGCCTTTCAGGAGGTCGGTGTGAAGATTCCGGATGACATTGGCATCGTCACCTTTAACAACACCAGCTTTTCAGAGTTTTCCAATCCGCCTCTGACCTCCATCGAGGTTTTCCTCAAGGAAAGCGCACGGTCCGCAGCTCTGTGTATGAAGCTTGTGTGGAACGACATGAGTTTCCCCAAAAAGCTGGTGGTCCCCTGCGACTTCATAGACAGGGGGAGCGTAAAACCCAAATAAACACAGCTCTGTAAATGATTTTCCATGATATCGTCCGGTTGATTTTGCTACCACCCTTAAGTAAAAATATTACTAAATTTTTCATATATACCTTCAATTTATGGTAAAATTTTTATTGACTTTGTTAAAACTTTGTGCTATATTATAGTCAGATACCACAGAGGGAACGTAAATAACAAGATTGCTCCGTTGGAACCCCCAAAAAGTGGTATGTGTGCAAAATCCCGGGATGCATCAATTATCAGTAAAAATTTAACTGGTAAAATTTACACCAGCTTCATGAGTAATTGCCAAATCTTTTTTGTCATTGCTCATACTTCTCAAATGAAAATGAATAAGGAGGATATCATGGAACAACAAAACAAATTAAGTTGGCTTTCCAAAATCAGCTTTGGTATCGGCGCATTTGGCAAGGATGCCGTATATGCCATCGTAGGTACTTATTTGATGATGTATCTTACAGATTATCGTAGTGTAGCCCCTGCCTTCGTAGGAAGTCTTTTTATGGTGGCAAGAATCTGGGACGCCTTCAATGACCCATTCATGGGTATGATAGTAGACAACACACGTTCAAAATGGGGAAAATTCCGTCCCTGGATTTTGATCGGAACCATTTTAAATGCCATCGTACTGATCTTCTTGTTCCTGGACAATGGAATGACCGGCAGCAAATATCTGGTATGGTGCTCCGTATTTTACATCCTTTGGGGCATGACCTACACCATCATGGACATTCCTTACTGGTCTTTAGTTCCGGCATTGACGGATGACGAGAACGAAAGAAGCCAGATTTCAGCCATCCCGCGTATCTTTGCAAGCTGCGCATGGTTGGTGATCAACTCCTTCGGACTCGTACTGGTCGCCAAATTAGGCGGCGGCGATGATGTAAAGGGCTTCTCCGTCCTGGCAATCCTCATATCCATCGTATTTATCTTCGCTTCATTGATCACCTGTCTGACCTGTAAAGAGCGCGTAGTCACACAAAAGGCTGAAAAGACTTCCGTAAAAGGCATGATCAATGTATTGTTTAAGAACGACCAGGTAAAGATCATTCTCGGCATCGCACTGTTTTTCAACATTGCATACCAGTTATCAAACAGCTTTGCACTGTACTATTTCAAATATGTGGCAGAACAGACTTATGCCAGCGATTCCAACGGCGTACTGTATCCGGTGTATGCAGCGGTAGCCGGTTTTGCACAGATGGGCTCCATGGCAATCTTACCAATGCTGTCACAGAAAATCGGTAAGAAGATTTCCTTCTTCCTGGCAAGCTTCCTTCCCGTATTCGGCTTTGCTGCCCTCTGGATTCTCGGATTTATCATTCCAAAGAACGTTGTGGCTGTAGGTATCTGCAGTGCCATCATCAATTCCGGCATCGGATTTATGCTGGTATTTATCACTGTTATCCTCTCCGAGGTTGTGGACTACGGTGAATACAAGCTGGGAACCCGGAATGAGAGTATTTTATTCTCCATGCAAACCTTCGTGGTTAAGTTTGCAGGTGCGTTCAGCGGTTTCGTAAGCGGTCTTGGACTTACTGCCATCGGTTATGTGGCAAACCAGCACCAGACTCCCGGAGCCATCACAGGAATGCGTATCATCATGTTCCTGATCCCGGCCATTCTCTCTGCACTCTGCTTCTTAATTTACATCAAGGGATACAAGCTGACCCCGGAATTCTACCGGAAAATGCGCGATGAATTACATGCAAGAAAGGAGTCATAACTATGTGGTTAGGCGTAGACTATTATCCTGAACAATGGGATCCTTCCCTTTTAGAGGAAGATTTAGATACAATTTTAGAGCTGGGCTGCAACGTAATCCGTATTGCAGAGTTTTCATGGCATTTGATGGAAAAGCAGGAAGGACAGTACGATTTCTCCTTCTTTGACCACGTGATCGAAAAGGCAAAGGAAAAGGGATTGAAGGTAATCATGGGAACTCCCACCGCCACGATTCCTGCATGGCTTGCCAAAAAAGAGCCTTCCATCCTCTCCGAATTTGAGGACGGCACCAAGAGAACCTTCGGTGGACGCCACGTGTACTGCTTCCACTCACCAGTCATGTATGAATATTCCGAAAAAATCATCCGTGCATTGGTCAAACACTATAAGGACGAAGAAGCAATCGTAGCATGGCAGATCGACAACGAACTGGGACACGAAGGAAGCGATGTCTGCTACTGCCCCCAGTGCCGCCAAGCCTTCCAGAAATATTTATCCGAAGTGTTTGAAGGTGACATTGACCGACTAAACGACACATACGGAACCACCTTCTGGTCACAGGAATACAACAGCTTTGACGAGATTCCCACACCTGCTGCAACCATCACCACTCACAACCCTGCCCTGCGCCTGGATTGGGAGCGCTTCCGCAGCAAGAGCATCGTAGACTTTGCCAATTTCCAGACAGAACTGATCAAGGAAATTGCACCGGATGCCGTAGTCATCCACGATTTCCCCGGCGGCGGTCTGGCAAAACACGTGGACTATTCCGACGTAGCCAAAAAGCTGGATGTAGTCGCATACAACAATTATCCTGTTTGGGGCGGTCAAAAAGAGCCCATCGCCCCTCATGAAATTGCCTTCGGTTTGGATTACATACGCGGCTTAAAGCGTCAGAACTTCTGGATCACCGAAGCCATCATGGGTGCACAGGGTCATGACGTAACCGGCTACTCTCCAAGACCAAACCAGGCAAAAATGTGGTCTTACCAGGGATTTGCCCACGGCTGCGAGTCCATGATGTACTTCCGCTACCGCGGAGCCACAAAGGGCGCGGAACAATTCTGCTACGGAGTCCTGGATGCAGACAATGTAAAGCGTAGAAAATTCTACGAGGTACAAAGCTGCTTCACCGATGTGATCAAATATAAGGATGCCTTGGAAAGTCCCATGAAAAGCGAAGTTGCCATTGTATACGACTACGACTCTCTGGCTGCCTTCCGCATCCAGAAACAGAGCGTCCTCTTGGATTGCCCGACAGAGATGCAGAAAATCTACAAGACATTTTACGATGTGAATGTACCGGTAGACGTAATTCCGGCAGAGGCAGACCTTTCCGGATACAAAGTTGTCATCCTGCCCCAGATGATCATTCAGAAGCCTGACTTTACCAAGAAGGTCCAGGAATTTACAAAGGCAGGAGGAACTCTGGTAATGACCTACCGAAATGCAGTGAAGGATACCCACAACAACCTGACCTTTGGTGAGACCATTCCAGTGGGCTACAGTGAATTTGCAGGCATCACAGTAGTGGAGACCGAGAGTCTTCAGGAAGGACAGGAATTCCCGGTCAAGGGAACTTCCATCCTATCCGACAGTGAAGGAGAAGGCGGCGTCTTCCGCGACCTGCTGGAAGTGTCTGACGCAGAAGTGCTGTATCACTACGCAGATACCTTCTACGACCAATACGCAGCCGTAACACGCAAAAAGCAAGGCGAAGGTTCTGTGTACTACTTAGGCTGCAGCCTGGAAGAAAAGATCTTAAAACAGCTTATGAGCCTCATCCTGACCCACAACCAGATTGCCTCCGAAGAAAGTGCCAAAGGTGTAGAAGTGGTTTACCGTGGAAAGGATACCAACAAAATCCGCATCGTGATGAACCACAACGGCTGCGAAGCCAACTACCAGGATACCACTCTCGCTCCCTATGAAAGCCGCATCGAAGTAGTATCGAAATAATCTTATAATCAAACTACGCATTGAAAAACAAGACGGATACATCAGCAGCACATAGCCTGCTTTTGTATCCGCTTTTGAAAGGAATTTGTAAAATGCTTCCGTATGTGCTATGATGAATCATGACAAAACAGTAGTTCGCAACATCAGGAAAGGATTTTATGAAGAAAAATCAGAAAAAAATACTTCTGGCAGGAATGCTTGGTGTTCTGATCCTGGCCGGAAGTGTCGGTGGGTATGAACACTATCAGAAAAAACAGGAGGCAATGCAGCTGATCCAGGAACACAAAGCCGAGGAGGAGGCCAGGCAGGCCGAAGAAGAAGCCAGAAAGGCCGAAGAAGAACGAAAAGCAAGACGAATCAAAGAATTAGAACAAGAGGCCCAGAATATCGCCTCCGCTTTGGAAAAGGCCAGCACAGACAACATACTCTGCTCGGACATGCCCCAGGCAGTCGAGGCCGCCAAAGCAGCCAAAAAAAGCTGCAAAGCCTTTTTAAAAGAACATAAGGATGAAGAGGAGGAGCTTTTGTCCAGCTCCAAAAGGCTGTTGAGCGACGTCAAAGACGCGGCCGATGCCATCCTCGCCATGCAGTCCATTGACGAAACCATCGCTACCATTTACAACAGCCAGGACGGCTCTGTAGCCATGAGCACCTCCAAAAATGACAAGATCTTCCGGGATGTCCAGAAAGAAATCTGGAAATTGCCAAAGAAGTACACCAAAAAATTAGAGCAATACAACACCACCATCTCCAAAATTTCCGAGGCATGGAATTATACCAATGATGAGTGGAATTACGAAACCAGCACTTTGAAGGTATCCGTGGAGCCCAAAAAGACTTCCTACACCAACTACTGGGTCTGCCATATTCAGACTTTCAGCACCCAGCAGCTTTGCTCAGCTCTCTGTGGCGGAACTTATGGAAATCCCCGTGCAAAGACATCTGCGGAAGTTGCTGAACACAATGGAGTCATAGGAATCAACGGCAGCGGCTTTTCCTATAGTTCAGGAGAACCTGCACCGGGAAAAAGCATGATTAAAGATGGGAAAATTTACAACGACACCTACTCCAACGGCAACATCATGTGTGTCACTCAGGATGGCGGCATGTTTACCGCAATTGCCGGCATGACTGTGGAAGACATGTTAAATCGGGGTGTACGGGATACCTACTGTTTCGGTCCCACCCTGGTGGAAAACGGCAAAGCCTATGAGATTACCAGTGCATTCCAGCAAACCTACCGCTATCAGCGGACTGCTGTGGGAATGGTAAACCCTGGAGACTACTACATTCTCATCGTGGACGGCAAAGGCTCTGGAGGTTCCCAGGGAATGACTTATGAAGAGATGCAGAAAACATTTCTGGATTTGGATTGTCAGTACGCCTATAATCTGGACGGCGGCGGTTCTACCACGCTGGTGTTCAAGGGGCGCATCATTAACAGTCTGACCGATGGCAATGAACGTCCCTGTGCCGATATTTTATACTTTATCGACGCGGGGGATGGCGGTGAGGGAGATGATATTGTCATCCACGAAGACGAAGCCATGTTAAAGCCGCCCTCATCAAAATAAGATATCAAATCAACTCTGTAAAGAAATGAACTGCGGGAGATACTGTCAAAAGCATCTCCCGCAGTTCCCATACATGAAAAGGCTTTATGATTCTTTTCCAAGCATATATCACAAAACATGCGTTGAAAACAAATCACATTACTGCAGATTCAATTTTTTTGTCATAATATATTTCGTTCCAAACCAAAATACTGCTGTACATATAATAGAAAAAATCAAAGACATCGCCAGTGCAGGCGTAAGCATACGACTGATCTCGTCCTGGACAACATACATATTATCATTGACTCTGACTGTAACACTGGTACCAAACCAGCTATATCCGGTAAACACCATAATTATAATACTAATAATCTGCTGCACCATATAAACTCCAATGTATGTGCCCACAGCACCGAGTACCTTATGGCCGTTAAACAAATTTCCCACAGCCACACAAAAATATACCTGGATCATCATGGCAAAAGGTGTGAGTATCACAGAAATCAAGGTAATCCAGAAGTATGCACGCTGTTCTCCCAGACTTCCCATAAATTCTGCCATCACCCGGCCAAATTCCTGAAAGAAACTACCCTTGGCAAAGAGAATACATGCCGCAATGATCAAAACAAACACATCAATGACGATCCACAGGATCGCAACGCCTCCCTTGGAAACAACGATCTGCATTGGAGTTACCGGCAGTGTGTTGGTCAGATATCCCTGATCGGTAAAAACATTTTTATAAAATCGATAAGCCAGATAAATAAACGTAAACAATGCTGCACTGGCAATGCAAAGGCAGATCGCAAAAATCAACAGAATAGTAACAATAGAAACCATTTCGCCTGACGCATTCATAGCCCGGTTAATGCCACCGTTCAGCTCCAGGAAAATCCGGGAGAACACTGCGAAAATCAGCACAAATCCATGTATCACCAACAGCATTTTGGAAGCAGTCTTCCACTCGTATTTAAATAATTTTCCTAACATCTGAATACCTCCCTGAACAATTCATCCACAGATTTTCCCTTGTTGTATCGAACATCGTCCACATCTGCCTGCATACGAATCTGCCCGTTCTGCATAAACACTACATGATCTAAAACATTCTCCACATCAGAAATCAGATGGGTGGAAATGAGAA
>CAMQZX010000200.1 GCA_947039785.1 uncultured Lachnospiraceae bacterium
TACACTTCTAGCTTCGTCGGCAGCGTCAGATGTGTATAAGAGACAGACATCATACCTGGGATCGCGTCAGCCACATAACACTCCCAAAAGTTTCCGTCGTAAACCTTATTCATGGGCTGTTCCTGCCATCCATTAAACTCTCCAATTACTGAAATTCTCTCTGCATTGGGGGCAAAGGTACGAAACACCACGCCCTTCTCCACCACATGCGCTCCCAGATATTCATAGGCCTCAAATTCCTTGCCTGTATAAAATCCGTAATAATCCATAAAATCCTCCAAAAATAATAGACATCCGTCGTTTTTCTTACTATAATTGATTATAATAAAAAATGACCTTGAAAAACCATCGCCAGATTTACCAAAGGGTAGGAAAAACAACTATTTTAAAAAATTGTCGGAGAAAGTCTATGGATATCAGAGTGAAGAAAACAAGAAGCTGTATTATCAATGCTTTTATTGAGCTGCGTTCCAAAAAACCACTGGAGAAAATTACAATCAAAGAGCTGTGCGATACCGCCATGATCAACAAATCCACCTTTTACTCCCATTATGATGACATTTATGATTTATCAGACAGCATTGAGACAGAGATTGTCTCCTCCGTCATCAACAACCTGGAGCACCCGGAAGCACTTTTTGAGCAGCCCACTCTGTTTACTCAGGAGCTTTTCTCCTCTTATCTTGCCAATGACGCCTTAATTCAGACCGTCTTCTCGGGAACCCGCCAAGGAGAACTGATCCGCAAAATGGAAGCCAGCCTAAAGGAACTGATTTTCTCCTTCCACCCGGAATATCAGCAAGACCCCATCAAAAATATTATTTTAAGCCACGCCATTTACGGCGGATATTATGCGTTCGCCGAGAACAGAAACTACGGCGTAAACATGGTGGTTTCTGTCCTGGGCGAAATTACGGAAACTACCTGCAAATTGTTGGAGTGAGGAGGTCAATAGAGACTTTCCGTCAAATCACAGCGTTTGCTTTATTCTTTTTGGGAAATCATTATTGCAAATAAGCGCAGATTTCTATTGTGAAATAACTGACTTTCCACTATAATCAAAAGATAAAGAACTTAGAACAGAGAATTTAAAGGAAAGCAGGTATTGGAAATGAATGAACTGGTATTATATTACAACCCGGAAAAATCTCCAAAAACCAAAAAACTAAAGCGCGTTCTCACAGGTATGGGGATTGATTTCAAAATCATCACACCGGAGCTGACCAGTCAGCAGCTCGGCTACCTCGCTGGAGTCGAAGGCTTCCCCCGGCAGCCCGCCGTGAAAGAGATTCCTGACATTCCTGAGGAAATCATGATACTCCACCAGTTTACCAGCCAGAGAATCGACGAATTGCTGAAAACTATGCGTGCAGAGGAAATAGGCACAATTGATTTAAAGGCAATTATAACCATCCACAACTGTACCTGGACATTGGATCAGCTTTATAAAGAGTTGAAAGAGGAACACGAATATATGAAAAACGCCCGGAAACCCCCTCGTGAAAATGCTTGAGAATGGATAGGATCACCTTTTGTTGGCCGGAAAATCATACCAATTATGAAGTTAAAATACCGGAGCTTTGCAGAACACTCCCTACGTGTCTGCAAAACCCCGGTATTTTCTTATCCTTATATTCACCGCTCAGACTAGAGCGTGCATAATCCTACTCTGAATGGCATTCCTATTTTAGCGACTGTAATCAGAATATGGGCCGCTGAATACATGTCTTAAATATGCAACAGAATTCTTAGCATCCACATCCAGCATTGCCTCATCCTTTAATAAATCTCTCCAGATCTTAATATCACTTCCAACTTCTCCGCCTCTCAATACGAATGGCTCCATAACCACATTCTTATCATATCCAACACGGCGAAGTGCCTGGCCAATTTCAGCCCAAGGCATATTGCCCTTGCCTGGACAGCGGCGGTTGTTCTCCCCAACATGGAAGTGACCCAGCTTATCACCAGCAGTCATAATAGCATCTACCATGCTGTCCTCCTCAATGTTCATATGGAAGGTATCCAGCATAATCTTAGCTGCAGGAACATCCACTTCTTCCACGAACTGTAAGGCTTCCTTAGATGTATTTAACAGATATCCCTCAAAACGATTCAAAACTTCCAGACAATAGTCCACACCGCATTCACCGGCAATCTTAGCTACAGTACGAACGTTCTTTACACTTCTTGCCCAGTCGCCTTCTTTGTCAATTGGCTTGGAATAGTCCACTGGCCAATAAGAATAGATACCGCCGCCGATGGTATGGATATCCAGATACTCCAGTTTTTTCAAAATATCCGTATAGAATGCAATACCATTCTTCACAACACTTTCATCTGCGGAACCCAGGTTCTCAGATGCAGATGGACCATAACCTGCAGTCAACGTCACGCCCTGAGCCTTAGCTTCTGCTTTCAGCTGATCCATCTGCTCCTTTGGCATGTCCTTTAAAGCCGCACAGGAAATTTCCAGAACATCAAATCCCAGTCTGGCTACTCTCTCAATGTACTCCTGATAGTCTACTGCCCACTGCTTTGCCCAATAAGCAAAATAAATTCCATACTTCATAATGTTTGTTTCCTCCTTTAAATGATTTTCTTTATATATTTCGTTACGTTTTGTTACTCATTATTGTTTCATGTGTAACTTATCTTTATGCTTATATTACCCATTATATTCTTATATGTCAATAGTTTTTTATGTATTTTTCATTATTTTTTTATCTATCTATAGGTAACGTTACGTAATATGTCATGAAATTAATCTTTTCAATTTAAACCTGTTTACTTTTAGGATCAAATCTGCTACTATAAGAATACAATATTTTCGAACTCTGAAAGGATAGTCACATGAGACATAAAAAAGACCTCTCCATCCGTGACATTGCCGCCCAGGCAGGTGTCTCCACCGCCACAGTCTCACGGGTGCTAAATAAAAAAGGCGGCTACTCCGCCGCCACAGAACAAATGATTATGGAAATTATTCAGGAACGCAATTACCAGCTTCCGGAAAAAAACGCTGAAAAAGTCATTGGTATTCTGATTCAGGATATCACCAACGAATGGTTTGCCAATGTGGCTGCCGATTTGGAGGAACAGCTTTTTGTACAGGGCTACTCTGCCTGTATCTACAACACCAACGAAGATGTCCAGAAAACTTCCTGGTACTTCGACGAATGTATGCGCCGCCGTTTCTCCGGTATTATTATCGTCTCCCCCACCATGGAAATCGCCAGAAAGGCCAGAAACGCCACTACTCCCATCATATTCTTGGACCGCACCCCGGAACAGAAAGATGAAATCATCAGCATCGAATACGATCACTATCTGGGGGGGTACATGGCCACCGAGCACCTGATTCGCAGGGGTTGTAAAAGCATCATGTTTCTGGGCATGGAACAAAACAATCCTGCCAACAGTGCACGAATGCGCGGGTATCTGGATGCACTGAAAGACTATCAGCTCCCCATCTTGGAGGAGCTGATGATACAGCTCAATGACAACTACAACCTGTACGATACAGCTTATCAGCTTATTTACTATCTCCTGAAAAAGAAGCTGGCCTTCGACGGAATCTTCGCCACCAACGATCTGCGTGCCTTCGGCGCTCTGCAGGCTCTGCAGCAAAATGGCGTAAAAGTTCCCGAGGAAATTAAAGTCATCGGCTTTGATGACATCTCTCTTGCAAGACAATGTTATCCGGCTTTGACCACAATCCGCCAGAATACCGGAGAGCTGGCACGAACCACCGTTCAGATGATGATGCAGTTACTGGAAGATCCTAAATCCATACAGGAAAAGCATTTGGTACTTCCCGTATCTTTAGTAGAACGAGGGACCGCATAAACATGCGGCCCCTTCTCCACTGCTTGGTACCTGCGCACACAAAGCAGAAAATTACCTGTTCCAATTTTCTATGACTGATACCAGGCTTTCATGGTATCCAGAATCTGAACCAGTTCCTCTTCCTTGATGATATAAGGAACCATAGCATACATGCAATTCAAAAACGGTCTGCTGAATACGCCCCGCTCATAGGCAAATTGCCAAAAACCCTGCAATGTATCCGGATCACAGACCTCAATGCAGACACAACCGCCCATCACACGAACCTGACGGATTCTGGGATCCCAAAAGCCTTCCATTTCACGACGCATAATCTCTTCTATCTTTTTGACTTTGGCCATGTAATTTTCTCTCTCGAAAATCTCAATCCCCTTCAAAGCTACACTGCACGCCAAAGCATTTCCCATAAAGGTGGGACCATGCATCAGTGCATGCCTGTTATCGTCACTGTAAAATCCGTCAAACACTTTATGATTTGCCACTGTCACCGCATGACCGATATATCCTCCCGTCAACGCTTTTCCCAACACAAGAATATCCGGACACACAAGATCTGCCACAAAACGATTTCCAGTACGTCCAAAACCAGTGGCCACCTCATCAAAAATCAGAAGTACATCATACTCATCACACAGCTTTCTGGCTCTTTGCAGGAAGGAAATATCGTACATCCGCATTCCTCCAGCGCCCTGAAGCAACGGTTCTACGATAAAGCAGGTAAGCTTGTCATGATACCTCTCAAAAGCTTCCTCCAAAGCTGGAATCTCTGTGGGAATATGCATCACGCCGGCCTTTTTGGAAAAAGCAAAATGATAATCCTCATCGTCGCCCACTTCCATGGCTTTAAAGGTGTCTCCGTGATATGCATGTTCCAGGGCAAGTACCGTATCCCGGCTGCTGTCCCGATTAGTGTTAAACTGAAGGGCCATTTTCAAAGCCACCTCCACTGCCACACTTCCCGAATCGGAAAAGAAGCAATAATCCAGATCACCAGGCAACCACTCCCGTAATTTCTCCGACAGTTTCAACACCGGATCATGGGTCAATCCTCCCAACATCACATGAGAAAACCGATCCACCTGAGATTTAATCGCTTCGTTTAATTCCGGGTGTTTATACCCATGAATCATGCACCACCAGGATGAGATAGAGTCAATCAGCTTCTGATCCTCCGTATAAAGATAGACACCTTCTGCATCCACAATCTTGTAGGGCTGACGCATGGTCTTCATCTGTTCATATGGATACCATATCATACATTAACCATTTCCTTTCCACTATTTATATGAACCATGTAACATAGACATTTGTTATAAATACAGGATTTTTGACAAGCTACCCTGCTCTGTATTCAATCTTCACTTTCACTTTTGCTCTTTCTCACTCATAAAGAGAGGTAAGCAAATCCACCTCCATGTCCAACTCTGTATCGCCGTCTTTCACAAATGCCAGAGCCTTCAGACCTGTCATGTATTCACACATTCTCCAATTGTCCTCTTCCATCACATTCCCCGGATGAAAACGATTGAAAATTAACCCTTTGACTGGAATCTTTTTCACCCGCATATATTCCACCGTCAGCACAACACTGTTAATCGTCCCAAGCCCTGCATCTGCTACAATCAGACAGGACAGATTCAATTCTTTGATCACATCCTCCAGTTGGATTTTCGTCTCATCAAAACAGATAGGACAAAGGATACCTCCGCTTCCCTCCACTGTGACGTAATCATATTTGATGCTGACTGCCTCAAAACCTTTCCTCACCACCTCCATGCAGACTGGATTTCCTTCTATTCTGGAAGCCAGGTGGGGAGAATAGGCATTTTCATAGATGTAAGGACACATTTCCTCCAAAGGCTGCCGGATGCCGGATACCTTCTGGATCCAGGCGGCATCACCGGGAATCAGCTTGCCTTTTTTATCCCGGACATTGCCGCTCATGGCAGCTTTGTAATAGGCAGGATTCTTGCCGCACTGAGCCAGTTTTTTTATAATCAGCCCTGTCACAAATGTTTTCCCCACATCTGTGCCGGTACCTGTGATAAATATATTTTTACTCATCTGCAAATCGCACCTCATATCCCAGTTTTCTCAGCAATTCCATGTCCGTTTCAACAGTGATACCCGCTGTAGTCAGCATATCCCCGGAAATAGCTGCGTTAGCGCCGCTGCAAAAGCACTTCTCTCCTTTGTCTCCCACAAGGCCCCTTCCGCCTGCCAGACGAATCATCGCATCAGGGATGAGAAAGCGGAACACAGATGTAATTCTGCATAACTCATCGTTTGTGAGCACCCGGTTGTTTTCGTAAGGCGTTCCGGGAATGGGATTCAGCAAATTCACAGGAATAGATTTCACCCCCAGCTCTCTGGCTGTCAAAACCATGTCGATTCTGTCTTCCATGGATTCCCCCAGCCCCATAATACCTCCGGAACAAATGGAAAGCCCAGCCCGGCTGGCTGCTTTCAAAGCATCAATTTTCTCATCAAAGGTATGAGTCGTGCAAACCTCAGGAAAATATCTTCTGGAGGCTTCCAGATTGCAATGTACTCTGGAAGCACCAGCAGCCTTAATTTTTCGAAACTGCTCTTCATTTAACAATCCAAAAGAAACGCAGATTTCAATGTTTGTATTTTCTTTGATGACGCGAATACTCTCACATACCTGATCAATTTCCCTGTCCGATAATCTCTTTCCCGAAGTCACAATAGAATAGCGAAGCACTCCTCTGGCTTCGTTGTACTTTGCCTGCTCTAACAACTCTTCTGTGGACAAGAGCGGATACGACTCCTCACAGCTTGTGTGATAATGAACGCTCTGGGCACAATATTTACAATCCTCCGAGCAGCGGCCGCACTTTCCGTTAATAATCGTACACATATCAAAAACATTTTTACAAAAGTGCCTGCGAAGACGGTCCGCCGCCTCTGTCAGTTCCTCCAGCGGTGCCTCAGCCAAAGCCAAAGCTTCTTCCCTGTCAATCTGTTCTCCATTCATTATCTTTGCTACTAATTTCTTTACAATGCTCATGTTCTTCCCCTCATGTTCTTATTATTTTAGAATCCTTTTCAGCCGTTTTGCAATAAACGCCGCCAAAATACAAAGGCAAATGTCTCCCGGAACTGCCAGAATAAAGCAATAGAGAAACAACGGCCAAACTCCTATAGGAGTATCAATCACATAGTTGCAGATGATATAATAGTAAATCATTCCCATGGCATAAACCATAAACAACCCGGTAAAATTGGCAATCAGATATTTGGGTATGGTCAGATTCTTCATCCTCTCTACCATTTTTCCAGTCACATAACTGGCTATACAAAAGCCTATGATATAGCCAAAGCTGGGTTTAAAAACATACCAGATACCGCCGCCTTCTGAGAAGATGGGCAGCCCCACAAGCCCCAGCAGCATATATACGCCAACACTGATAGCACCAAGCCTTCCTCCCAAAAGAAGTCCTGCCAGCATGGTAAAAAGAAATTGCAGGGTAAATGGCACAACCGGAATGGGAATTTTGATAAACGCTCCAGCGGCAATCAATACCGTAAACATAGCACAGTAAATAATCTCCTGGGTCTTTGTACCGCCCTGAATGCTTCTGTTTCTCAACGGTGTCTGAGGAATAGAATGGTTACTCATAAATGTGTCCTTTCTGCAAAAATGATAATATGTATTTAATGTTTTTTCTCAGTATAATAG
>CAMQZX010000201.1 GCA_947039785.1 uncultured Lachnospiraceae bacterium
TACACTTCTAGCTTCGTCGGCAGCGTCAGATGTGTATAAGAGACAGTTATACTTCTGTGGATACCGTGGGAATGGCAAGATTTCTGCTTCCGGCGCTGAATCGATTCAAGCTGGACACAGTGGCAAAGGCGGTGGGAGTGCCCCTTCAGAACCATCATCGTGCCGTGGACGATGCGGCATGTACAGCAGACATTTTCGTGAAATTTGTGAAGATGTGCAAGGAGCGGGATATCTATAATCTGGACCAGTTAAACAGTGAGGGCGCTGTGTCGGTGAATACCATCAAAAAGCTGCCCACCTATCATGCCATTATTCTTGCCACCTGTGAGACAGGGCGAATTAATCTTTATAAGCTGGTATCTCAGTCTCACCTTACTTATTATCACCGCCGCCCCCGTGTGCCGAAAAGCGTGTTTGAAAAGCACCGGGAGGGACTTCTCATCGGAAGTGCCTGCGAGGCAGGAGAGCTGTATCAGGCAGTGTTAAATGATGCGCCGGATCAGGAAATTGCCCGTTTGGTGAATTTCTATGACTATCTGGAAATTCAGCCATTGGGTAACAATAAATTTATGATTGCCAGCGAAAATGTGGATGTAAACTCCATGGAAGATCTGATGGATATCAACCGGAAAATCGTAAAGCTGGGAGAGCAGTTTAAAAAGCCGGTGGTGGCCACCTGCGATGTACACTTTATGGATCCTCAGGATGAGATCTACCGCCGGATTATCATGGCAGGTAAAGGATTTAACGATGCGGACAATCAGGCACCGCTGTATCTGCACACTACCCAGGAAATGCTGGATGAGTTTTCCTATCTGGGAAGTGAGAAGGCAGAAGAGGTGGTCATTACAAATCCCAATCTGATCTGTGATATGTGTGAGAAAATTTCTCCCATTCACCCGGATAAATTTCCTCCGGTTATTGAGAATTCCGACCAGGATTTGAGAGATATCTGTTTTGACAAGGCCCATGAGATGTATGGAGAGCCTCTTCCTCAGATTGTCCAGGACCGTCTGGAGCGGGAGCTGCATTCCATTATTTCCAACGGCTATGCCGTTATGTACATTATTGCCCAGAAGCTGGTGTGGAAGTCAAATGAGGATGGCTATCTGGTAGGCTCCCGAGGTTCGGTAGGTTCTTCCCTGGCGGCCACTATGTCGGGTATTACCGAGGTAAATCCTCTGCCGCCTCATTATATCTGTCCGGAATGTAAGTATAGCGATTTTGACTCTCCGGAGGTGAAAAAATACGCGGGAATGGCAGGATGTGACATGCCGGACAAGGTATGCCCTCACTGCGGTATCAAAATGAAAAAGGAAGGCTTTGATATCCCTTTTGAGACGTTTTTGGGATTTAAAGGAGATAAGGAGCCGGATATCGACTTGAATTTCTCCGGAGAATATCAGGCAAACGCCCATCGCTACACAGAGGTTATTTTTGGTAAGGGACAGACCTTTAAGGCGGGAACCATCGGTACACTGGCGGAGAAGACGGCCTTTGGTTATGTGAAGAATTATTATGAAGAGCGTGGGCAGCACAAGCGTTACTGTGAAATCAACCGGATTGTAAAGGGGTGTACCGGAATCCGGCGAACCACAGGACAGCATCCCGGCGGTATCATTGTACTTCCAAAAGGAGAGGAGATTGAGAAATTTACCCCTGTGCAGCATCCTGCCAACGATGAAAACAGCGATATTATCACCACTCACTTTGACTACCATTCCATCGATGGTAACTTGTTGAAGCTGGATATTCTGGGACACGATGATCCTACTATGATTCGTATGCTGGAGGATTTGACTGGAATCAGTGCCAAGGATGTTCCTCTGGATCAGCAGGATGTGATGTCACTGTTTGCCAGTACCAAGGCTCTGGGAATCTCACCGGATGACATTGGCGGCTGTAAGCTTGGATGCCTTGGGGTGCCGGAGTTTGGTACCGACTTTGCCATGCAGATGTTGATTGACACCAAGCCCAAATATTTCTCGGATTTGGTGCGTATTGCGGGACTGTCTCACGGTACCGATGTGTGGCTTGGAAACGCACAGGTGCTGATTCAGGAAGGAAAAGCCACCATTTCCACTGCCATCTGTACCCGTGATGATATTATGATTTATCTCATCGGCAAAGGGGTGGAGAGCGGGCAGGCATTTACCATTATGGAGAGTGTCCGTAAGGGAAAAGGACTTCGTCCTGAGTGGGAGCAGACCATGAAGGAGCATGATGTTCCTGATTGGTACATCTGGTCTTGTAAATTGATCAAGTACATGTTCCCCAAAGCTCATGCGGCGGCATATGTTATGATGGCATACCGCATTGCCTGGTATAAGGTGTTCCAGCCTCTGGCTTATTATGCGGCGTTTTTCAGTATCCGTGCCACCTCCTTTTCCTATGAATTGATGTGCATGGGGAAGGAGCGTCTGGAATATCACATGGCGGAGATTCGAAAGAAAGGGGACAGCGCCACCAAGAAAGAGCAGGACTCCATCCGTGATATGCGTATTGTTCAGGAGATGTACGCCAGAGGATTTGATTTTATGCCCATTGATTTGTATAAGGCGAAAGCACACCGATTCCAGATTATTGATGGCAAGCTGATGCCATCCTTAGACAGCATTGAAGGTCTGGGAGAAAAGGCTGCTGATGCAGTGGTGGAAGCCGCTGCCCAGGGGAAATTCTTATCCAAGGATGATTTCAGAGACAGGACAAAGGTCAGTAAGACGGTTATCGATTTGATGGATGATTTGGGATTGTTCGGTGATATTCCCAATTCCAACCAGATTTCACTGTTTGATTTTCAATAGAATGGACGACCGAAAAGAAGCAATATAAGAATCAATTAACGATATTTTCCCCGTTCATTTGCGGCAATTGTGTATAAAATTAAGAGAAAATATATTGTGTCCTCTGAAAAATTAGTATAGAATGGAAGTAACGGTTTAGTAGGTCACTGTTCTGAATATAGTTACGAATGAAAGATTGATGGGGAAACTTGCATGGAGTGTAAGGGTTAGTGTAAAAATCAGGATCGACGGCTTACCTGCAAACAAGCGAAGGAGGGTTTTATGAAGAAAGAAGAACTGAGGTATTTACAGAGGCTGGCGGAGCTGTATCCTACCATAGCGTCAGCGGCTACAGAAATCATCAATTTGCAGTCAATTTTAAATCTTCCCAAAGGAACGGAGCATTTCCTGACAGATATTCACGGGGAGTCGGAAGCTTTTTCTCATGTGCTGCGCAATGGTTCCGGGGCGGTGCGAAAGAAGATTGACGATGTGTTCGGACATACATTAAGTACAGCAGATAAGCGTTCACTGGCAACTTTAATCTATTATCCCAAGGAGAAAATGGAGCTTGTGAAGAAAACGGAGGAGGATATGGAGAACTGGTACAAGATTACCCTGTATCGTCTTATTGAGGTCTGTAAAAAAGTATCTTCCAAGTACACCCGTTCCAAGGTGCGCAAAGCCCTTCCTAAGGATTATGCCTATGTAATCGAGGAGCTGATTACAGAGAAGAGTGAGGTGCTTGACAAGGAAGCTTATTACGATGCTATCGTGGATACCATCATCTCCATTGGAAGAGCCGAGAATTTCATTGTGGCTTTGGCGGAGCTGATTCAGCGTCTTGTTATTGACCATCTTCATATTCTGGGTGATATTTATGACCGGGGTCCCGGCCCTCATTTCATTATGGATAAATTGACAGAATATCATTCCCTGGACATTCAGTGGGGAAATCACGATATCGTCTGGATGGGAGCTGCCGCCGGGCAACCATCCTGTATTGCCACCATCATACGTATCTGTGCCCGTTATGGAAATTTGGATATTCTGGAGGATGGCTACGGAATCAATTTGCTTCCCCTTGCCACATTTGCGTTGAATACTTATGAAAATGATCCTTGTGAGTGCTTTAAAATCAAGGGATCTTCTACAGTTAATCCGGAGGAGAATCGGTTGAATGTGCAGATCCACAAGGCAATCAGCATCATTCAGTTTAAGCTGGAGGGTCAGCTTGTGGCAGGAAGAAAGAGTTATCAGATGGAGCATCGCCGCCTGCTGCATTGCATTGACTATGAGAAGGGTACCATTACCATCAAAGGAACGGAGTATCCGCTGAAAGATACTAATTTCCCGACCATTAATCCGAAGAATCCGTATGCTCTGACCGAGGAGGAGCAGGAAGTGATGACCCGCCTGTGTTCTGCGTTCCTGAAGTGTGACAAGCTTCAGAAGCATATGATGCTGCTTTTGAATAAGGGAAGTCTTTATAAGGTTTATAATGGAAATCTGCTTTACCATGGCTGTGTTCCTTTGAATGAAGACGGAACCTTAAAGGAAGTGCAAATCTACGACAAGAAATATAAAGGCAGGGCTCTCTACGATGCGTTGGAGGTCTATGTCCGCAAGGCTTTTTTCGCTGTGGATTCCGAGGAGCGGAAAAAGGGCGCTGATATCATGTGGTATATCTGGTCCGGTCCCAATTCCCCTCTGTTTGGCAAGGATCAGATGACTACCTTTGAGCGTTACTTTATCGCAGATAAGGCAACTCATGTGGAAGTGAAGAATCCTTATTATAAATTGCTGGAAAACGAGGAAGTGGTGGATTCTATTCTGAAGGAATTCGGACTGGAAGGTGAAGATGTACATATCATAAACGGTCACGTCCCTGTTCACCACACAGCAGGAGAAAGTCCCATAAAATGCAACGGTAAGGTTCTGGTCATCGACGGAGGTTTTTCCAAGGCCTACCAGAAAGAGACGGGAATCGCCGGATACACCTTAATCTACAATTCCTACGGACTGCTTCTGTCTGCCCATGAGCCATTTACATCTGCGGAGGCTGCTGTGGAAGATGAGACAGATATCCAGTCTAAGAGAGTGGCGGTGAAACTGTCAGAACGCCGCCAGTTGGTGGGAGATACCGATACAGGAATTGTGCTTCGCGAGAGAATCGAGGAGTTAAAACAACTTCTGGAAGCTTACCGTGCAGGTTTGATTATTGAGAAACTGTAGAAAGAACGAATTATAAAGAATGCCCGTATATCTTTATTTGAAAGGCTATACGGGCATTTCTAAGTTGATTACAAAAGCCATTGAAGGCAAAAGTGTAAATTCATAGGAAAAGAGAATGTATATGAAACAAATCTTAATTGTTGAGGATGACAAAAATCTGAATAACGGAATCAGACTTGCACTGAGATACGACTATTTGTGCGTACAGGCGTTTTCCATTCAGTCGGCCAGGGAGGAATTTGCCAACCGGCAGGTTGACTTGATTTTGCTGGATGTAAATCTGCCGGATGGCAACGGCATGGACTTTCTGGCAGAGATTCGAAAAATGAGTCAGGTTCCTGTCATTATGCTTACCGTAAATAAAATGGAGATGGATATTGTATCTGGCCTGGAATCCGGAGCCAATGATTATATTACAAAGCCTTTCAGCCTGATGGTTCTGAGGGCAAGAGTAGGAGTTCAATTGCGCGGGACAGGCGATGCAGAGTTAGGAGCTGGATTTTCTGGTGGAGTCTCTGGTGAAATTATCCCGTCTGGAAACTGGCATTATTCATGTAAATGTGCAGAAGCAGAGCATTCGCCCCATACTGAAGGCAATACGGAAACAGTTTATGGTGAAAGCGGACCAAAAAAATGCGGTTTACAGTGAAGGATACAGACGAATTGGCTGTATTCGATTTAAAATGGACCATAGAAGCAATCGCAAATGTTGTAGATAATGCAATGAAGTATACACCGTGCGGTGAGTGAAGAGTTGGGAGTTGGGATTGGACTTTACCTTGCAAGAGAAGTGATGAAAGCGCAGGTCGGTTACATAAAGCTGGCATCTAAAGTGGGAGCTCAAGTGTGAAGATTGGATGCGCGAGTTTGCCAGTATATGAACAGGACATATTAATGAAATACACGGGAGAAGAAGCTACAAAGCAGAGGAAGGATTTGTTAGGACGAGAGAAATTTTGCTGTTACAAAAGTACTAAAAGCAGACATGTCTTTTGGCTTTTAATAAGAATTTACAATTATTATCGAATAGATAAATACGAGGATGAGAATGCTGGGAACTGATAGAAAAGAGAGGAAGTATTTATGACAATATATGATATTGCAGAGCTTGCTGGTGTGTCGGCAAGTACTGTATCACGTGTGATTAATAATAAGCCGGGAATTAAAGAATCTACACGGCAGAAAGTGAAAGCTTTGTTAAGAGAGTATAATTATACACCAGATGAAAATGCCAGAGGACTGGTCAATAAGAATACGAAGTTGATTGGTATTATGTTGGCGGATATTAGGAGTGCACATCATACAGATTTAACCTATGTGGTGGAAAAGTATTTAAGAAACAAAGGATACTGTGGGATTATTTTGAATGCCGGTTCTAAGACGGAGGAGATGGAAGAGGCTGTACGTTTGCTTGAGAAGCGACGAGTGGATGGTGTTCTGATTGTAGGTTCTGTATTTCAAAACGATAGGGTTAAAAATGCAATTTCGAAACATTTTGCCAATATACCAGTGGTATTTGCTAATGGCGAATTTAATCTGCCTAATGTATATTGTGTAATAGTAGATGAGTGCGATGGTGTAGAACGCTGTGTAGATCTACTGATTCAAAAACAGAAGAGGAATATAGCGTTTGCGGGAACCTTGGACAGTCCAAGTAGCCAGGAAAAGTTAAAAGGGTTTAAACGTGCTATGATTAGATATGGAAATTCCGAAGAAGCATTGGTTATATTGGAGGGAGAAGCTTCGAAAGAAAGCGGTTATCAAATGACGCAGGAGTTGCTGGAACAGCATCCTGAAATTCAGGGTGTGATATATTCTGAAGATTTAATTGCAGCAGGAGGAATGCGTGCATTCTGGAATGCAGGTGTGAAGATTCCGGATGAGATGGCAGTGATTGGAATAGATAATACAATTTATGGAGAATTAAGCTGCCCACAATTCACATCGCTGGATAACAAGATGACAGAGATGGCATCCGAGGCAGCAAGAATTCTGGTAGATGCCGTGGAAGGACGGCAGAATCCTCGAAAGATTATGTTATTTTCAGATATTATAGAACGTGAAAGCACTTGATTTTTAAAAGATTTGATTCATAAGAAACGTATATAGCAATGAAAAGATGAGGGACAATAATTTATGTAAATTATTGTCCCTCTTGATGGTGCGCCTTGCGGCCACGTTTCTAATGGGTGAAAGTCGTGTGTTCTGCAAGCTGTCAACAGCTTGCCAGTGAAAGTCTTGGTGTATTTGAAGACGGGAAATATATTCCAACAGAGAATTCCTTATCCTATTACTTGGCTAAAGTTGGAATATAAATTGTAGAGCCGTGTACGAGACCCGTACGTACGGTTCAATGAGAGGGGCGAGAAATTTATTCTCCCTCTACTCTATTAAATTTAAATACAATCGATTGCAATAAAACCTGTCTC
>CAMQZX010000202.1 GCA_947039785.1 uncultured Lachnospiraceae bacterium
ATATAAAAAAGAGTAATTGCAAATGTATAAAATACTTAGGAAAATCGGGAGGATTTATCATGAAGAAGAATTTGAAGAAAAAACTGGCATGCGAATTGTCCTGTGCAATTGCCGTTACTATGGCATTCCAGTTGACTGGCTGTTCCGGTTCCGGAGACAGTGAGTCGTCCGCCGCATCAAAGGAAGAAGTCGAATCTTCTGAGTCTGCAGAAGATCAAACTCTGGTGGTATCTTATTCTGCAGATACCGGAGATTTAAACCCTCATGCCTATGACAGCCCTATGTGGGTTCAGTCCCTGGTATATGAAGGTTTGACACGTTTTGTAGATGGCGAAGTGGTAGGCGGTATTGCAGAGTCCTGGGATATCTCTGAGGATGGCAAGACCTACGTGTTTCATTTAGACCCGGACAACATGTTCAGTGATGGAACGCCAGTGAACGCTGAGATTGTGAAAAAGAATTTCGATGCAGTTTTATCCAATAAAGAACGTCATGACTGGATGGAGACCTATCAGGTATTGGATTCTGTGGATGTGGTGGATGACTATACTGTCCAGCTTAATCTGAGTGCACCGTTTTCCGGCCTTTTGCAGGAGTTGTCCCTGTCCCGCCCGGTGCGTGTTGGGGCAGAGGCTATGTTTCCAGAGGATGGAGATACCAGTGAGGCGATCGCAGAACCAGTGGGAAGCGGTCCGTGGAAGCAAGTTGAGCACGTGGAAAGCCAGTATGCATTATTTGAGAGAAATGATAATTATCACGGCACAAAGCCATCTTATCAATATTTGAAGGTTATGATCATTCCAGATATCAATACGTCTGCCAATTCTCTGAAGGCAGGAGAAATTGATATGATTTATGATATTGAAAGTCAGATGACAGGCGATGTTTACAATGAACTTGTTTCTGCCGGATTTGAGGCAAATCTTTCTGACCCGGTTACCACAAATATGATTCTGGTAAATACAAACAGTGGTCCTACCAAAGAATTAGAAGTGCGTCAGGCATTAGAGTACTGTATTGATAAAGAAAGTATCTCCGAAAATATTTTCGGCGGGCTGCAGCCTCCTGCAGATTATCTGATGAATCCGAAAACACCGTATTGTGATGTGCCGGATATGACGGTCTATGAATATAACGAAGAGAAGGCGGAAGAACTTCTGGATGAAGCCGGATGGACATTGGAAGAAGGCAGTGATGTCCGTACCAAAGACGGCGAGGAGCTGGTTCTCAGATTCTTATATGAAGGTGACAATGATTCGGTAAAGACTATGGGACAGGTGATTCAGGCAGAGTGTGCAGATGTGGGAATTAAGATCGATCTGGTAGCACAGGATGCCACCAATTATGGAAATTCACAGAAGGAAGGACTCTTCGAGCTGCTTCAGGCAGAGACCTGGGGAGACCCCTTTGACCCTCACTCCTACATGTCCTCATTCCGTGTATCCTCTCATGGTGATTATGCCGCTCAGTTGGGCCTTGAAAATAAGGAAGAGTTGGATGCTGCCATCACTACAGCGTTGAACTCTACAGATGAGAAAGAAGTGGAGGAGAATTATCAGTTTGTACTGAAAACTCTTACCGATCAGGCTGTTTATGTGCCGGTTACTTATACGACCAAGGCATATGTTTATAATAAAGATACCGTTTCAGATGTTTCATACAATACATATCTGGATGTACCATATGAGACTTTTACTGTAAATAAGTAGCAGCGCGAACAACTCTATGCAGATGTCAGTGTCAGTGCATAGAGTTGTTTTCGGTGGAACTTTTTTAACTTGTTACGTGTAAATAGAAAAGAAAGGTCAGGGATTACATTGCTTAAATATACAATAAAACGACTTTTACTTCTGATACCGATTTTGTTTCTGGTATCGATCTTTGCGTTTAGTCTGGTACGTTTGATGCCGGGAAGTGCAGAGATGGCGTATTTACAGGCAGCTGGAATCCCCCCCTCAGAAGCAGCCCTTGAGAATGCATCAGAGGAGCTGGGGTTGGATCGTCCTATTGTTGTGCAGTATGCAGAGTGGATCAGCAAGGCTATCCGTCTGGACTTTGGAACCTCATACATCAACAACAAAGAAGTGAAGGTTGAGATTTCAGGTGCCTTGAAAAATACCATGGAACTGGCGGGAGTTTCCACCTTGATCATTTTGGTCATCAGCATCCCTATGGGCGTACTTTCTGCTGTCAGAGCAAATAAGGAATTAGACAACATCAACCGTTTACTTGCGTTTTTGGGAAGCTCTATGCCTTCCTTTTGGTTGGGACCTCTGTTGGTGCAGCTGTTCTGTCTGAAGCTGGGCTGGCTTCCGGTACAGGGAATGGGAACATGGAAGAATCTGGTCCTTCCTTTACTATGGCGGTTTTGTATATTGCCACCTATTCCAGATCTCTGCGAAACAGTCTGTTGGAAAACATGAATAAGAGATTTGTAATGTACAGTCGGGCGAGAGGAATCAGCGAGAAGAAAATCGTCACGAACCATGTGCTTCGCGCCTCTTTGATTCCGGCGGTTACCACATTTGGCGTCAATTTTGGACATATGATGGCAGGTACGGCTGTGGTGGAAATCTTATTTTCCTGGCCGGGGCTTGGCCGGCTTTGTGTATCCGCAGTAGGCTCCAGAGATTTTCCCATGATTCAGGGATACATCGTGCTGATGGCGGTGATATTTATTCTGGTAAATTTGATTACGGATTTGATTACAGTGGCATTAGATCCACAGATGCGGGAGTCGTTATAAGATGAATGTAAAAGTATTTTTTAAAAAACTGTTTAAACGTAAAATGACAATATTTTTTACTGCAATTGTGGTGGTGATCATCCTTGCCGGTGTATTTGCCCCAATTCTTGCACCTCATGATCCTCTGGAACAAAATCTGGAATTGAAGTTTTCCATGCCTTCCAGGGAATATCCGATGGGTACGGACAATCTGGGACGATGCATTTTCTCCAGAGTGCTGTATGCCACGAGGACTACGCTTGGGTTTTCCTTGCTGTGTACATTTCTGGCGGCAGCCATCGGCATCGCGCTGGGAATCATTGCCGGGTATAAGGGCGGCGTAGTGGATATGGTGATCATGCGTATCTGTGATGTGTTATATGCGTTTCCCGCACTGGTACTGGTTATGGCTATTGTGGGGTTTATCGGCGTGGGGATCACCAATGTGATCATTGCCATGCTGATCCTTCAGTGGCTTTGGTACGCAAGGGTTTCCAGAAATCTGGCCGCCAGTGAAAGTGTGAGAAGCTATGTGGCAGCAGCGCGGCTTTGCGGGGCTTCCGATAAGAAAATCATTTTTTCTCATATTCTTCCCAATATCATTCCTAATATGCTTGCTATTTTTACCGTGGATTTCGGCCATACCATCATGTCTATCTCCGGATACTCCTTTCTGGGCCTGGGTGTGCAGGCGCCGGACCCGGAGTGGGGAGCTATGATCAGTGAAGGCAGGAATTTCATCAATACAGACCCATGGCTGATGTTCTGGCCGGGTATTATGATCCTGTTGGTGGTCGTGGCTGTGAACATCATCGGCGATAATATGCGTGATGCGCTGGACAGTCAGAGTGTTTAGGCCCCTGGCATAACGATTCCGCTATTTTGCCATGGTCGGATATTACATTAGGAGGACGAAGAAAATTATGGATAATATATTGGAGGTTCACAACCTGCAGGTGATACTGAAACGAGGCAAACAGAAGATCACAGCAGTCGATCAGATATCATTTTCCCTAAAACGTGGGAAAACGCTGGGAATCATCGGTGAGAGCGGCAGTGGAAAATCACTGACTTGTATGGGAATGCTGGGACTTTTGGACCGGAAATTGTGGGATGTAAGCGGAGAGGTAGTCTTTGAAGGGAAGCCTCTTTCCATACAGAACAGAAAAGCTATGGCAAAAATCTGCGGCAATAAAATGACTTTGATCATGCAAAATCCCATGAGTGCATTTAACCCTGTCATTACCATTGGCAAGCATTTTTATGAATCTGTTAATAAGCCGGGTTCCGAGAAGAAAACGAAGGAGGAAGTGACAGAAATAGCCACAGACCTTTTGACAAAAATGCGTATCCGGGATCCACAGGCAGTGCTTCATTCCTATGCATTTCAACTGTCCGGAGGAATGCTTCAGAGAATCATGATCGCTCTTGCATTGGCAGTTCAGCCGGATATTTTGATCGCCGATGAACCCACCACAGCTCTTGATCTGTCTGTGCAGCATGAGATCATTAAAATCTTGCAAAAACTGCAAGAGCAGTATGGGATGGCAATTCTCATTGTCTCCCATGACCTGGGCGTGATCCGGCATCTGGCAGACGATGTTTCGGTCATGTATGCCGGAAATATGGTGGAACAGGGGTCTGCTGAAATTATTTTAAAAGATCCTCAGCATCCGTATACCAGAGGCTTGTTTGCATCCAGACCGGCCTTCTCTAAAGAACGTCTTATCATGATGGAGGGGCAGCCGCCGGCACTTGAGGAGCGTTTGGAAGGCTGTCGGTTCTATCCGAGATGCAAGGAAAGATGCGAGGATTGCCTTGCTTACCATCCAGGTGCTTCCTGTAAAGATGAGATTCATCAGATCAGTTGTGTGAAATATCTATGAAAGGCGGAGGAAATATGGCGTTACTTGAGATTAACCATGTGAAAAAGACCTATAAGGTTCGTAAATTTGGTCATTCCTACCGTTTGCTGGCAGTGAATGATGTGAGCTTTTCTGTTGAGAAGGGAAAATGTGTGGGGCTGGTAGGTGAGAGTGGTTGTGGAAAAAGCACGCTGGGACGCTTGATCACCGGGCTGGAGCGGCCGACAGAAGGAGAAGTATGTTTTACAGGTACACCCATTCATCCCAGGGATCAGCATTCTAAAAAGCTGAAATTTGCCAGGGATATCCAGATGGTATTCCAGGACAGTTATGATGCAGTAAATCCCCGTTTTACAGCCAGTCAGATCATAGAAGAACCGTTGAAAAATCTGACTCAGATGTCAGCAATACAGCGGAAAGAAAAGGTGGAACAACTGCTGGGTCAGGTGGGTATTCCTGTAGGCGAGAAAGATAAATATGCTTTGGAATTTAGCGGAGGACAGCTGCAGCGTGTGTGCATTGCAAGGGCATTGGCATCTGGTCCCCAGATGCTGGTATTGGATGAGCCGCTAAGTAGTTTGGATGTTTCTGTCCAGGCTCAGATTTTAAATCTTCTTCACGACATCAAGGAGGAGTTGGATCTGTCCTATCTTTTGATTTCCCATGATCTGGAGGCGATTTATTATCTGGCAGACGCTGTTGTGGTGATGTACGGCGGACAGGTGATGGAACAGATTGATGACATAGGATTTTTCAATGATATGATGCATCCCTACACCAGAATGCTTCTGTCCTCGACTCCTGCCTATCAGAAGAAAAATAAGGATGATGCGCAGGCAGAAATGATCTGGATGGATCTGGGAGTGCAGAAGGAAGGCTATCAGGGATGTCCCTACTACGGCAGATGTCATCTGGCCGTGCCGGAGTGTGAAAATAACAGGCCGCAAATGAAAGAAATCCGTCCGGGACATCACGTGGCCTGCCATCAAATAAAGTAAGGAAGGAAAAGAAAAATGCCATCCTATTGGAGATTGATTCGATTTTTAAAATATTTGGCAAAAGATGTGGCTTTCAAGATACTGTTGATGCTGTTGATCACAGTAACCTATGTGGGACAGGCTTATTCCATAGCAAGAGGTGTGTCTGCTGTGTTTGCAGCACGTCCGGTAAACGAGATTGCGGTATTTATCTGCGGTGCTGTAGGTTTTCTTTTGCTGCGGGGGTTTTTAACACCAGTCAATGAAAGTTTTACGAAGCTTCTGGGAGCAAAGATCAAAAGTAATATCCGCGATGAACTGTTGGACAAGTTGTTTCATCTGGGACCGGGATATCAGGGCAGACAAAGAAGCGGGAGTCTGAATTCCCTGATCACTGACGGCATTGAAGCGATGGAACCGTTTTTGGTGTCTTATATCCCCCAAATGCTGGTAGCATTTATCACAGTGGTTTCCCTTGTGAGTTACATTGCTTTTCTGGATGTAAGTGTGGCCATGATTATTTTGGTTTCAGTGGTGATCGCAGTCTTAGGTCCCCATCTGGCACTTCCTGTGGTAAAAAAGAGCACTGTGCGCTACTGGAGTTCCTATGCCGTGCTGAATGCACAGTACATTGATACAATGCAGGGTATGACTACTTTAAAGGCTTTTAATTCCAGTGAACAAAAGGGCAGGGAGCTGGGGGAAAATGCGGAAAACTTTCGTGAGGATTCCATTCGAAATACCGCCTTTTCTCTGATGGATTCTGCAGTGATCATTCTTTTTATGACCATCGGTTCCTCTGTGTCTGTGGCAGTGGGAGCAGTCCATGCGGCTTGTGGCAGTCTGGAGGTGGCATCCCTGGTATCCATACTTTTTCTGATCACAGAATGCTTTCGGCCGATCACGGATCTGAATGCTTTCTGGCATGCCAGTTATCTGGGATTTTCTGTGTCGGAAGGGTATTTTGCGATTTTAGACGAGCCGGAGATCTTAAAGGAAAAGGAAAACGGCATTGCTCCCCAGGGAGGATATTTGCCGGGAGTGAATTTTCAGGACGTATCCTTTGATTATCATTATGGGGACTGCTATGCGTTAAATAAAGTCAACGTTCAGATTAATCCTGGAGAGACCGTTGCTGTCGTTGGAAGATCCGGGTCCGGAAAATCTACGATGGTAAATCTTTTGATGCGGTTTTACGATGCAGCTGAAGGCTCTGTCACATTTGACGGGAAAAATATCCGTGACTATGATTTGACTGCACTGCGTCAAAAGATTGCTGTTGTGTATCAGGACACGTATCTTTTCTATGGAACCATCGCAGAAAATCTTCGCATGTGTAAGCCGGGGGCTGCCATGGAAGAGTTGGAGATGGCTGCCCGTGCTGCCAACTGTCATGAATTTATCATGGAGCTTCCCAATGGCTATGATACGATTGTGGGTGAGCGTGGAGCAACGCTCTCAGGTGGTGAGAGACAGCGGATCGCCATTGCCCGTGCTGTATTAAAGGACGCTCCGTTTTTGATTTTAGATGAGGCAACTTCCAGCGTGGATGCGGCAAATGAACGTGAAATCCAGAAAGCACTGGAAAATCTTATGAAGAACAGGACGACCCTCATCATTGCACATCGGCTGTCGACCGTGCAGAATGCAGACAGGATTTTTGTTCTGGATCAGGGAAAAGTTGTAGAGGTGGGAAGCCACCAGGAATTGATGAGCCTCGGCGGCCACTATGTACAGCTTGTTCAGGCACAAATGGAAAGCGGAGGTGAACAGTGATGCAGTCAGAGATCAAAACAGGCGGACGGATCAGAAATATGCTGAAGTTGATGCAGCATCTTCATATGTATTACGGCAAGCTGGCAGCGGCTGTTCTCTGTG
>CAMQZX010000203.1 GCA_947039785.1 uncultured Lachnospiraceae bacterium
GATATGATATATTAAGAATCAGAAAAAGGACTTATCTTATAAGAGAAAAAGCTTTTGGTGTACTTGAAGGGATATGTTGAAATAGAAGGAGACTGACATGAAGAAACAAATGATATCATGGATTCTGACCTGTGTTTTGGCAGGGGGGAGTGTGATGCCTGTCTGGGCTGCTCCAAAGGAAGCTGCAGATGTTGTGGCGGAATCTGTGGATGAATCAATAGAAGATATAAGATTAGAAGAGAATTTAGAGGAGGATGTAATAAAAGAAACTCCGCAGCTGATGGAAGAAAGCACAGGAGCAGATCTTCTGGAAGGACCTTTGCTGCTGGATGAAGCTCATTTTCCCGATGCAAATTTCAGGGCTTATCTGAGTACCTTCTATGATACAGATCAGGATGGCACACTCTCGGAAGCGGAAATTGAGGGAATTACGATGGTGATCACTCCGTCAGAGGAAGATGGGGAAGGGATGGTTTACGACCTGACCGGAATTGCGTACCTGACTGCTCTGGAACAGTTGACTCTGGGAGCGCCTGTGACCATGGAAATTCTGGATTTAAGCCAGAACCTGAAACTGAAAAAGCTGGATGCCAAAAGCAGTCAGCTTTCAGCACTGGATTTGTCTGCGAACAGCCAGCTCACGGATTTGCGTCTTCCGGCAAACAATCTTAGTAGCCTGATGCTGCCGGAGCGAAACGATATACAGAAATTATGGATGGGAGAATTTCTGGGAGATAGCCAGGAACTTCAAAAATGCAGCAGGTTAAAGGAATTTACCTGGGAAGTGTATTCTCCGGCGGGAACTCCCATTGATGTATCTTCAAAAATTAATCTGGCAAGCTATCCGGAACTGGTAAGTCTGGATCTTTACATGGGCGAGTTTACCAATGTAAACGTATCCCGTAATCCAAAGCTTCAGACGTTAAAAATACAATATCTGGAGCAGACTAGCCTTGATTTGTCCCAAAATACGGAACTCAGAAGTCTTCGACTGATTCAAAAAAGTAATGCCATATCCTTTTCTCTGAATCTTATCAATAACAATAATTTGGAAGACATTTATCTGAAACTTCCAAATCTGAATGCCTTCAATGTGACTGGAAAATCCAACTTAAAGACGTTGAAAGTTTATGGGGGAGGAAACCAGCTCCAAAATTTGGATTTATCCTCCTGCACCAGCCTGGAAACGCTGACTTTACAGGGCCTTCCCATCCGCACGTTAAATGTATCGCCGCTGATGGATTTGAGACGCTTGAACCTTTCGCTGAGTTATTTGGAGCAATTGAAATTGTCGGGCAATGAAGCATTACAGACCCTCAATGTTCAATCGGATGCCATGGGTTTTTTGCAGGCGAATAACAGCAGGCTGTCCAAAGTTACAGTTACTCAGAAAAAAACAATTTCTCTGGATAAGAATTTTGCATTTGATTTGAACTCTATCCCAGGATTTCGTGAAAATCGTCTGGTGTCAGTGACCAATGCCAAACGCCAGGGAAGTGTGATTTATCCAACTGCATCGAAAGTGACAGTAAAGTACAAGATCAATGCTCAGACAGATGTGGACAATGCTGTTATGGCATTGACTGTATCCGGTCCATTTAAACCGGTGGAAATTACAGGTCTGTCTATTGAAAATCGCAATGTCACTTCCATTTACTGTAAATGGAACAAACAGCCGGAAGTGGATGGCTATATGGTCTATGCCCGCAATGCAGAAACTGGAGAGATTGAGAAACGTGTAGACAACAAAACTTCTACTTCCTGTAATGTAACGGGATTGTCCGCTGCTGGAAAATATACGATTATAGTACGAAGCTACAAAAAGTTTTCAAATAAAATGTACCTGTCAGACTATTCCGGCAAATCCTCGGTAACTTGTTATTCACGGCCGAAGGTACCTACAGTAAGCGGAAGTATTCGTGGTACTACCAGTAAGCTGACCTGGAAACATAATAAGGTTTACAGTAAAAAATCTCAGTATGGCTACGTCGTTTATTATTCTACAAAGAAAAAGGGAACCTATACAAAGTTAGCTACACTGGCTGGCTCCAAAAATAACTATTCTGCCAAAAAGCTGAAAAAGGGTAAGACATATTATTTTAAAGTCTATGCCTACGTACGAGATAAAGACCGCTCCAATCTTACGTACAGTGGTGTCTCCAATCTGGTACAGCTGACTGTAAAATAGGATTTTGACACGTCTATTTTACGGAACTTGCCCATATACATAGATTATGTTAGAACCTGTTATCTGACAGGAAATAATGGGGGGCAAGTTATGATCGTGTTGGAACAATCCTATAGTTACGAGAGAATCTCTGGAGAAATCAGCCATCTGGCTGAAAACTATCAAAGTCTGATGAACTGTCTGGTTATCGGAGAGAGTCATGATGGACGTGATATTTTTATGATTCGCATGGGCCATGGTGAGAACGTGCTGTTTTGCACGGCGGGGGTACACGGAAGAGAGGTTATCAATCCGGTAATTTTGTTGAAAATGATAGAAGAATATGCCAAGGCATATGAAGATGGAATACTTCTGGATGGACAATATAATGTATGTCAATTGCTGCAGAAGTATTCCATTTGTTTTATTCCTCTGGTAAATCCAGATGGATATGAAATTGCCCTTTATGGATTTTCTTCCATTCACAACCCCATACTCAGACAAGCCCAGCGTATCCGCCGCCTGGAATGGAAAAACTGGAAATTCAATGCCAGAGGGGTGGATATCAACCGGAATTTCCCGTGCAAATCCTATGTACGTCAGTCGTATTACGAATATCCTGCAAGTGAAAATGAGACCAGAGCATTGATGAGGGCATTTCAGAGCAGGCCAAGTGTGGGATACATTGATTTTCATTCCAGAGGGAAAGTAATTTATTACTATCGCAGAGCTATGACAGAGACATATAATCGGAACAGTCAGGAGCTTGCCAGTCATATTCAGGAAGTCTCCCACTATTCTCTGGGAGCCAGGGAAGATGAACTCCCCGCAGAAACCAGTGGGGGGAATACCGTACACTATTACTCAGAGAACTTCAAAGCTCCCGCTATTACCGTGGAGACAGTGGAGGAAAACGCAGATTTTCCATTGAAGTGTACTTACCAGCAAAGTGTTTATCAGGAAGTACGGTACATTCCGTTGGAAGTATTGAACCAGTTGGCAAAAAGCGTTACGGTACCTTCCGCTCTCAGTAATGCGCTTGACGATGCTCAGAAATGATGCAATATGCTTCGTTTCGCGCTGCATGTCTCGGCATAGTGGTGTATGAATGGTAACCAAAATGCACAAAAATTTGGTAATATTTATATCTTTATTTGACCTATACAACAAAACATGATAAAATATATCCAATAAGTAAAAGAAAATCTGAAACGACTTTGCAATGAGGAACACTTACTAAAGGAAAGATTCGTTCTGACTGGAAGAGAAGTGAGTTCGCCTGATCATTGCGATTGTTAAATTTATACATCGACTCTGACAGTGAGGGGGTTCCAAGCGGGAATAGTCGCAGTACACATGGGATAAGAAAGACAGACTCTTTTGTTGTGCAGCTGCTCTTATGTAGGGTTGGTGCGCCATGAAGGAGTTTTTTTATGTTAAAAATTGCAATTTATGGAAAAGGTGGGATTGGAAAATCCACTGTTACCAGCAATCTGGCGGCAGCATTTGCCTCCCTGGGAAAAAAGGTTATCCAGATCGGATGCGACCCGAAAGCAGATTCCACCATCAATCTGCTGGGCGGTGTCCCCTTAAAGCCGGTGATGAATTATATGAGGGAATACGATGAGGACCCGGAAACCATCGAAGACATTGCCAGAGTGGGCTTTGGAGATGTGCTCTGTATTGAGACAGGCGGTCCAACTCCGGGACTTGGATGTGCAGGAAGGGGGATTATTGCCACCTTCAATCTCCTGGAAGATCTGGAATTGTTTGAGATTTGTAATCCCGATGTGGTACTCTACGATGTGTTGGGAGATGTGGTCTGCGGAGGCTTTGCGGCACCCATCCGCGAAGGATATGCAGAGAAAGTGCTGATTGTCACTTCCGGTGAAAAGATGGCTCTTTATGCCGCCAACAATATCAACAGCGCAGTAAAGAATTTTGAAGATCGAAGCTATGCTAAGGTATTTGGAATTATCATGAACCGTCGAAACGTGGAAAACGAAGAAGAAAAGGTGCGTGCCTTTGCCGATTCGGTGGGGCTTCCCATAGTGGGAGACATTCCAAGAGACCATGACATCAATCGATTTGAGGATATGGGAAAGACTGTGATTGAAGGAAATCCGGACCTTCCCATCAGTCAGCGGTTTTTTAATCTGGCAAAACGATTACTGGAAACGGAGGAATAGACGGTATGAACAGAGAACCCTATTCAATTACAGCGGGGCAGCTTGCAGCAATGGGAAAGGAACAGATTCCTCCAGAGCTGATCAGCAATACCCACTTGATTTACAGTTCACCTGCCACCCTGGCTTTTAACTCTCCGGGAGCGGAAGGCTTTGGTGTCAAGCGAGCCGGACTTGCCATTCCAGGCTCTGTCATGCTTTTGGTGGCTCCGGGGTGCTGCGGGCGAAATACCACACTGTTGGCAGAAATGCCGGAGTATCACAACCGTTTCTTCTATTTGATGATGGATGAGACCGATATTGTAACTGGAAGACACTTAAAGAAGATTCCCCAGGCTGTGGAGGAAATCTGTCAGTCTCTGCCCCAGATGCCTTCCGTGGTGATGATCTGTCTCACCTGTGTGGATGCCCTGCTTGGGACGGATATGGAGCGTGTTTGCCGAAAGGCCATGACAAAGGTGGATATTCCTGTGCTTCCATGTTATATGTACGCATTGACACGGGAAGGGAGAAAGCCCCCTATGGTGCATGTGAGACAGTCTATCTATTCTTTATTGGAGCCCATGGAGAAAAAGCTTCATGTGGTAAATCTGTTGGGGTATTTTGCTCACCTGGTGGATGACTGTGAGATTTACGATCTCCTTGGTCAGATGGGGCTGACTAAGACTTATGAGATTTCACGCTGCAGTGATTTCGAGGAATATAAGCAGATGGCGTCAGCCAATTTTAATTTGGTGTTAAACCCGGAAGCACGGTTTGCTGCCCAGGATATGCAAAAGAAATTAAACATTCCTTCTGTGGAGCTGACGAGGCTGTACCAGCTTGATAAAATACAAAATCAATACCATATTTTTGCCAAAGCGCTGGGAGCTGTCATTGAAGATCAGAGCTATTACGACCAGGCTAAGGCCGCTGTTGATGTCTTTCGGGATGCTTATCCCGATGCGGTTTTTTCAGTGGGAGAAAGCTGCAATGCCGATGCCTTTGAACTTTCGCTGGCGCTGCTCCGTTACGGCTTTCGGGTAGTTGAGATTTTTGGAAATCCTTCGGCAGAAAACTTTGTCTATATTCGTAAGATTGCTGCCATTAGTCCTGAGACGAAGATTTATTCCAACTTAGAGCCTACCATGCTTTACTACGATTGCAGTCAGGATGCGGCGGATATCACCGTTGGACGGGATGCTTCCTATTACCACCCCAACTGTATCAATCTGAAATGGAGTGAGGATGTACAGCCATTTGGATATGCCGGTGTGAAGCTGCTCTTTGAACAACTGCTTGCGGCCTGCCGCAGAAAGGAGGAATCCAAATGAAAGGATTGAGAAAATATCTGGCTCCTTTTGCACCGGATCAGTCAGGAGCTTCTGCGGTGCTCAGTGACCTTGGGGGAATGATTGTTATCTGTGATGCAGGCGGCTGTGCTGGAAATATCTGCGGTTTCGACGAGCCAAGGTGGTTCCTCAAAAAAAGTGCTATTTTCAGCGCGGGGCTCCGCGATATGGATGCTATTTTGGGACGGGATGACCGCCTGGTGGAGAAGCTGGCAGATGCGGTGAAGAAAATTGATGTGGATTTTGCGGCAATCATCGGAACTCCAGTGCCAGCTGTTATCGGTACCGACTATCAGGCACTGAAGCGGATGGCACAAAAGAAGGTGGATCTTCCTATTTTGACAGTGGAAGCCACTGGCATGGAGATTTATGATGTGGGGGAGGAGACCACCTGGCTGGAGCTATTTAAAGTCTTTGCCAGAGAAGCACTGCCTGTTGAGCCGGGAAGTGTTGGCATCATTGGAGCCACTCCTCTGGAAATTCACAGTATGGATGCTCCAGGACAATTGAAAGAAAAATTACAGGAACAGGGAGCTTCCAACGTGTATTGTTATGGTATGGAGGCTGGCATTGACCGTGTAAAAGCTGCTGCTTCTGTGGAGAAAAATCTGGTGATTGCCCCTTCTGGAGTTAAGGCTGCCAGGTATCTGGAAGAGAAATTTGGAACGCCGTTTGAGATCTGTTATCCTCTTGCAGGGGAGATTTTAACTGAGAGACTTGAAGAAGCAGAGTTGACCTTAGAAGATCTTGCAGGAAAGAAGATTCTTATTTTGCATCAGCAGGTACTGGCAAATTCCATCCGGCAGGCGATCCGGACTCAGCCGGATACAGACTGTACTGTGGCAAGCTGGTTTATGCTGAAGAAAGATTTTAAAGAATCCCATGACATTCATTTGACAGAAGAAGACCAGTTTATTGAATATATTCAGAAAGAGCAATTTGACATAATCATTGGAGACGAGATTTTGCGCAATGCAGTCTCAGATTATACGGGAGTTTATATGAATCTGCCGCACTTTGCGGTATCGGGAAAGGTGTAAGGAAGATGAGAGGGGATAAATCAGTAGTAGCCCGCGTCTATGGAATCGTACAGGGAGTGGGCTTTCGGCCCACTGTAAGCCGTCATGCAGACTGCTGCAAAGTGAGAGGAAGTGTCTGTAACAAAGGGCCTTACGTGGAGATTAAAGTCCAGGGTAATAAGGATTCCGTGGATAAGTTCCTTCATCTGGTGGAATTTCAGCCGCCAGAGCGTTCCTCCATTCTGAAAATGGATGTATGGCCGTTGGCAGAAGGAGAGGAGTTTACTTCCTTTGAAATCATTGAGAGTGAAAAGAAAAAGGGAGACATTTTTGTCTCTCCAGACATCGCTATCTGCGAAAAATGCAAGAAAGAGATGTTTGACAAAAAGGATCGGCGATATCTTCATCCTTTTATCAACTGCACCTGCTGCGGGCCAAGGCTGACTATTCTGGATTCTATGCCTTATGACCGGGTGCGCACCAGCATGGGAGAGTTTCCCATGTGTTCGGAGTGTGAATATGAGTATACCCATTCCGAGACAAGACGCTATGATGCCCAACCAGTCTGCTGCAACGACTGTGGTCCGGAAGTATATTTGCTTCCTACTTTTGGTAAGGCTTCTCAAAAGGCTGCTGCCACTTCGGCAGTAAAATTGGCAGAAAGCAGTCTTCGCGGACGGGACGCCATTATAGAGACGCGGCGGACTGTCTCTTATACACATCTCCGAGCCCACGAGACTA
>CAMQZX010000204.1 GCA_947039785.1 uncultured Lachnospiraceae bacterium
CGATGCAGCGTAGTCTCGTGGGCTCGGAGATGTGTATAAGAGACAGATGTTAAACAACCTCTAAACAATTATATTTACATTTGTCTCTTTGTCATATAGTATAACATGCAAGTATAAATTGTACTACCTGATATTTCCTCCTCATGTTAAAATTATCACTAATGTTTCGATCACCAGAAGCCATAAAAATCCATCATCCCCCCTCAAATGCACCCTTTCGTCTTTTGAGTAGGGTAATCGTTAAATTTGCACCCTCCAGGCATCAGAGGGTGCATTGTATCAATTTATGGTACGCAAGCCAGTGAGACAGTGCGCCAATGAATATTTCACTTAACTCTCTGTTATGTTAACAGGCTCACAAAATACTTTATCAAAACATACACAGCACGAAGTATGTACCATACGACTACTACCTCACCGATCAGACAACCTACTATTATATTCATTGCCCAGACACCAACAGTTCCGCCCATATCAAAGTTCTTAGGCAATAACCAGATGCACATTCTATGAATACCAAAAGGCATACCAACCACCATCCATATCTTCCACAACTCGGTCTGTTCCAAAGATACACAGAAATGATATGCAACCCACGCCCATACCACCAGAAGCAGCATCGGTAATATTGTTTTCTTCATAAGCTCCTTACTCATCATTCAATCTCCTCTCTACTTTCTTCTTATCGTTGAGTATCAGTTCCTTCAGATACTTTCCTTTATCTGGCTGCTGTTCAAACCATTCTCTAGCCTCAGCATCATAAAAGAGTTGCTAACATATTCACGCATTAGCAACTCTCATTGTAATTTCCCTAATATATGATAATTTATTTTCCTACCTTCTCAGCATCCATAATCCTGTAATATTCTTCCATATCCAGACTCAATTTCACATAAGAATCCGGTTTGCATTTTCGGTTGCTCAAGAGACAGACAGTCTCTATATGAATCGTATGAACAAACTGATCAACGCACACCACTTTCTCCACCTCATATCCTCTCTCCAAGAACACCTCCAAATCTCTTGCCAAACTGGTGGGTTTACAGGAGATATAGACAATCCGGTCCACTCCATAATCGATAATCTTCGGCAATGCCTTAGGATGTATGCCGTCTCGTGGGGGGTCTAATATAATCAAATCTGGTTTTTCCTCAATTTCATTTAAGACTTTTAACACATCCCCTGCAATAAACTCGCAATTTGTAATGCCGTTTAATGCGGCATTTTCTCCGGCGGCTTTTACGGCTTCTTCTACAATTTCCACGCCGATGACTTTCTTCGCCACGGCAGCAGCAATTTGAGAAATGGTTCCCGTTCCGCTGTAGAGATCAAAGACAATCCTATCTCTGGTGTCTCCAATATATTCACGCACGGTACTGTACAACACTTCTGCTGCTCTGGAGTTGGGCTGAAAGAAGGAGAAGGGGGTAATCTTAAATTTCAGCCCCAAAAGTTCCTCATAAAAATAATCCTGACCGTACAATACGCGTGTCTCATCGCTCTGCACCACATCAGACAGAGAGTCATTTAATATGTGTAAAATGCCCACAATTCTGCCTTCCAGATTCAACGCCAGCAGTGCTTCCACCATAGGACGAAGATCATGCTCCTCCTGGGTGGTAGTCACCAGATTGACCAGTATCTCCCCGGTGGTGTCTCCTCGTCTCAAAAGCAGATGGCGCAGATAGCCCACATGTTGCATTTTCTTATAATAGCTGGCATGTTTCTTCTTAAAAAACTCCAAGACGCAGACCAGAATCTTGGTCAGATCTTCATGAACCAGTTTGCAGTCGGAAGCTGTCAGCACGTCGTAGGTACTTCCTTTTTTGTGGAGCCCCAATGACAGTGGGCCATCCTTATACTCATCTCCAAAAGAAAACTCCATCTTGTTGCGGTAACCAAACTCCTTGGGACTTCTCTTAATCCCCTCAAACACATATTCCTTTGCTATTACAGGATCCAATAACTCCTTCACCTGCCTCGCCTTTATCTGAAGCTGATCCTCATAAAACATAGTCTGATACATGCATCCGCCGCAGGCAGGGAAAATGCTGCAGACTGCCTCCCGCTTCTCCAGAGGTGATTTCTCCAGCACCTTTAACAGGCGTCCTTCCACGCGACCGCCCCGCTTCTTATTAATTACAAATTCAATATTTTGTCCCGGTATTCCATTTTTCACGGTAACCGTTTTATCCTCTATCTGAACCTTTCCCTTGTTGGGAAAATCAATTTTCTTAATTACGCCCTGGTAAATTTCACCTTTTTTCATAATTCCTCCATTTTTGTGTCCTGATTTCCACACTTCTATCCACGCAAAAAGTCCAAAAGACCTTTTTATATATGCACTGCAAGAAAAAGCTCCGGTGCCGAAGCATCGAAGCTCTTATACATGGGTATACAGGAAGAAACTTCTTCATAAAATCTCTCCCTCATAAAAGTTATATCCTATTCTTCATCCTCAAAGTAATCATCAAAATCTTCGTCAAAATCTTCCTCAAAGTCTTCCAGATAATCAGGAGTCATAAAACGATATACAGCATATGCGATACCTGCTACTGCTGCAACCGCACCAAGAATCGCCAGTACCCATAATACAGTATTTTTGTTTTTCTCTTCCTCTGTTTTCTTTAAAGCTGCGATTAATTCGTCTACTCTATTCATGGCTATACCATCCTTTCCACACATAATAGTTATTGCTATTATAACACCTTATCCTGAATATTACCACGCTTTTTCTGAACTTTTCAGCAATGTGCCCATAAAATTTATTACAGTTCACAAATTTATCGCACCCCAGATCACTCCATGATCGGACTATGATTCCTGCCTTATTATCTCGCCAAGTTGAAAATCTCCCTGCAGCAATTCAAATCTGTCACGAATACCGTCCGTCAGATACACCTTATGATTTTGATCCACAAAAATAGCTTCCGCTCCATAATGTTCCAATACAGGAAGACTCTTCTCCATTCCCAACACAAAACAGGCTGTGGACAATCCGTCACTGAGCAATCCGCTTTTTGTCAAAATAGACACGGAAACAAGTCCGCTGTCTGCCGGATATCCGGTGGACGGATTCATAATATGATGATAGCGTACCCCATTTTCCTCAAAATATTTCTCATAATCACCGGAAGTGGACACATAATTTTCTCCGGATAATGTCAGCACTCCCAGATAATCCGTATCATCGTCTGGATTGGTAATAGCAACCTGCCAGTCGCTTCCATCGGGCTTTTCTCCATAGACCACAATACTTCCGCCCACAGAAATCACTGCACCCTTTACTTCTGGATTTGCTTTCAAAAGGTCCATCGCCACATCGCATCCGATTCCCTTTCCAACAGCTCCCAGATCCACACTGGTATCTGCCTCCAGATAAGCCTGATTTCCCTCCAGACGCACTTTTTCATATCCGCAGTCCGCCAGAAGCTGCTCAAGCTCAGCCTCCCCCGGCACTTTCGGATTTTCTCCATCAATGTCCCAGAGACGGGTAATCTTTCCAATGGTAGGATCAAACGCTCCATCGGACACCTCTGACAGCTTAAGAATCTGCTGCAGATAATTGGCTGTGCTGTCAGAAATGGAAGCTCCGTCTGAATTCCCCGCACTGTTGTTCATTTTATCAATGTCTGAACCTTCCACTCGCCAGGAAATATAATCGTCTTCTACGCGGGAAATCTGTTCGATAATCTCACTGGTCAAATCCACACCAGAAGTATAGACAACTGCCGTGGTCAGCGTTCCCATGGCAACGTCCTCCCGCTGAAATTGCTCAACGTTACTTTTCAGCACCATATCCTGTACATTTTCCTGCTGTTCATCCTTATCCTGACCGGAGCATCCACCCAGAGCCAGAGTCGCCGCCAGTATGCCTCCGACCAACAGCACGCTGCCCCATCGTTTCTTCCAAATTTTCAACTGTTATTATCCTCACTTAAATCTTTTTCAATTTTGCAAAGCTGGCAAACATCTTCTTCACACCATATTGGTCAAAGTTTACAGTAACCTCATAGTCTTTGCCGCCTTCAATAATTTTTTCCACAATACCCACGCCGAATTTCACATGGCGTACCGTATCGCCCACGTCGTAAGCCAGAGACTCTGCCTTCTTTACCGTAAATTGCTTCGGCTCCAATGTTTTCATACGAAATGCCTGCTTCATTTTGGCATATGTATTGTCCACAGGAATCTCCAAAGTTTTTCTGTCCTTAATCTCTCTGTCCAGATCCACCAGTTCGCGGGGAATTTCCCGAACAAAGCGTGATACTTTATTATACTGTGTTTCTCCCCGAATCATACGCTGCTGTGCACTGGTCAGAGTCAATTCCCGCATGGCTCTTGTGATACCAACGTAACAAAGACGACGTTCCTCCTCCAATTCACCTGGGTCATCAGCAGTGATTGTCATATAGCTCGGGAAAATGCCATCCTCCATTCCTGTAAGAAATACCCGTGGAAATTCCAAGCCCTTAGCGCTGTGTAAAGTCATCAAAAGCACATGATCTTGATTATTGTCCACTGTATCGATGTCTGCCACGAGAGCCACTTCCTCCAGAAAACCGCTGAGGGTAGGATTCTCCACTGATTCCTCATAAGTGGTTACTTTGGAGATTAGCTCATCGATATTTTCAATTCTGGCTCTTGCCTCGTCGGTATCCTCCAACTCCAAATCTTTCACATAACCGGTTTCCTCAATGATTTCATTGAGCAGCTCCAACACAGAAATATATCCCACCTTGCTCTTTAAGGACTGGATGAAATGGATAAAAGGAACTATTTTAGACGCTCCTCGGCCGATGCCCGGAATCTCTTCTGCTTCCCGCAATGCATCGTAGAAACTGAATTCCCGGTCTACTGCATAATCCTGCACACGTCCAATGGTGGTAGCTCCGATTCCCCGCTTGGGGATGTTAATAATTCTTCTCACTGCCAGATCGTCCACAGCGTTGTCCACTGTCTTCAAGTAAGCCAACAGATCCTTAATCTCCTTACGCGCATAAAAATTAATCCCGCCCACAATTTTATAAGGAATGTTTGCCATGAGAAATTTCTCCTCGAAAAGACGGGACTGAGCGTTGGTTCTATATAAGATGGCACAGTCCTTATAACTGCACTGCCCAGTGCACACTGCCTTTCCGATCTCCCCTGCCACATATTCCGCCTCCTCAAATCCATTGAGAAATTGCTTTAAATGTATCAGAGAACCTTTGCCGTTTTCTGTCCACAACGTCTTGGATTTACGCTCTGTGTTATTTTTGATTACTTCATTTGCCGCATCCAGAATATTCTGAGTAGAGCGGTAATTCTGCTCCAAACGCACCACTCTGGCACTGGGAAAATCCTTCTCAAAGCCCAGAATATTTCCGATGTTGGCTCCTCGGAATTTGTAAATAGACTGATCATCGTCACCCACCACACACAAATTCTGATATTTAGATGCCAAAAGGCTTACAAAACGAAACTGAGCTGTATTGGTATCCTGATACTCGTCCACCATAATATAGCGGAAACGTTCCTGGTAATAATCCAATACCTCCGGACAGCACTGAAACAATTCCACTGTCTTAACAATCAGATCATCAAAATCCAGAGCGTTATTCCTATGTAGCTGAGCCTGATATTCCGTATATACATCGGAAATCCGCTTCTTGTGAATGTCTCCCTGATTGTTCAGCGCATAAGCCTCCGGACCGATCAATTCATCTTTAGCAGAAGAAATCGCCCCTAAAATGGCACGTTCTTTATAAATCTTTGTGTCCACATTGAGACGCTTACAGATGTCTTTGATCACGCTCTTCTGATCGTCTGCATCATAGATGGTGAAATTGTTTCCGTAACCAATTCGGTCTATATATCTTCTTAAAATCCGCACACAGCTGGAGTGAAAGGTGCTGACCCACACACTCTCGGAACCAAAGCCCACAATCTGATCTACACGCTGACGCATCTCCCCGGCAGCTTTGTTTGTAAAAGTAATCGCCATAATATTCCAGGGATTGACCTGACACTCCTCAATTAAGTACGCAATTCGATGAGTCAATACTCGCGTCTTTCCAGAACCGGCTCCCGCCAAAATCAGCACCGGTCCCTCTGTCTGCAGGACTGCCTCTCTCTGCTGAGGGTTTAATTTATCTAATATTTCCATGAATATTCTCCTGATTTTTATTTTATCCCAGTATAGTCCATTCCCTCTGGGACATCTGCTTGTATTTTCCCATTGTACCACAGAGATTACTCATCTGCAAACATTTGTTCATGAACAGAACGTTCTTTCATCTATACAAATTTTATTATAACATGAAAAAACAGAGCCTTGTAGGATAAAACTTATCAATAACAGATAAGCTTCATCTGACAAAGCTCTGTTGAATTACTTAGTTTCTTCTTCTCCTTAGCATTACTACAAGCATCAGACAGATAAACCCTGCAGAAATACCGAACAGGCTTATCAGAGCCTCCATTGGAGTCTCGTCAGAGGTCTTTACATTCTTACTCGGTGATCCCTGATTAAGGTTGGTCTGACTCGGAGTTACTCTTGGAGTTCCCGTTGTTCCCGGAGTAATACTCGGTGTTGGACTTTCTGATGGCCCTGGTGGGTTGGGATCCTCTCCCTTAGGCTTTGCCTCAACTGCATACACCCACTCCTTTGTAGCTGGATCCTTATATGGTACCACCACTACAAATGGCTGCATCGTTCCATAACTTGAAAATCCGCTGGTCTGTATAATCAGATAGATTCCATTTTCCAGATTTTCAAACTTTACTTCTCCATTTTTATCTGACTCTTTACTGTCAAGCTTCTCGATTTCTGTGTGGTCTCTCACATATTTTTCCAGTGTCTCAGCAGCTTTTCTCTGACCATCTGCTTCAGAAATCTTATCCAAATCAACTTCGGAATCCTCAAAATCCTTAATCAGCCTTCTGCTGGCGATTTCATTATTATTCAGCGCAATCTCGCCTATCTTATAACATACCAGTTCGACACCTTCTCTGTCTGTGCCAATCTCCTCCAGAGTAATCTTAAGGCTCTTCTCAATCAGCTCATTTTCATTTGTATTGCTGCTCACTGCAGCCTGAGCATGAAGCGCTGGTACCGTCGAGGTTGTGATCACTGCCGCGCTCAAAGCAATTGCCAACGCTCTGCCCAGCCATTTACAATTCTTCAACATACTTTTTCCTTCTTCCATTTCTATAAACTATGGTCTCTAACAAACTCTTACATTTCAAATATCAACATACTGTGTTTTGGTTTATTATAGCTTATTATAATAAAAAAGTCTACTTTTTTCCCATAACTTCTAAGAAAATTTATAGCATGTATCCGCAGACTCTGTGTTCTGTCTCTTATACACATCTCCGAGCCCACGAGACTACGCTGCATGGGGG
>CAMQZX010000205.1 GCA_947039785.1 uncultured Lachnospiraceae bacterium
AAACCTGAGTCTTTGGGAATAAGTCTTTGGGAATAAATATATAGTTTTATATCTTGTGTTTTTACATCAGATCCATTATATTTCTGGAAGCTTATTCATAAAGATCATACTCAATCTCTCCAACCGTAACCTTGGAATAGTAATTGATTCTCTCAATGATCTGAGCAAATTCTTTCATCCTTGTCACCCTTGGATAATTGCAATCCTGATTTTTTGTGGCATCTTTGTTGTTGAAGATTGGGTGCTTCAGCATCATCTCCAGCACTTCTTCGTTGTTATATCCCCACTCTTCAAAGGATTTATCTCTGGCCAGATGCAGGTCGCGGTTCAACTTGATAACCCAGTCAATGAGCATTTTCACCTCAAAATCACCTTCGCTGACATTTTTCTTGGAAAGTGCATTGTATGCCTTGCGGTATTTTTCTTTACAGCCAAGGCCATTCCACTCAATCACTGCCGGCATTGCCATAGCACAGGCATCGCCGTGAGGCATATGGAACGGTTCTTCTCCCATTGGATGGGTGATCACGTGGTCCTGTCCAATGCTGGCAATTCCCAGAGAGAATCCAGCGTACATACAGGCAAGACTCATCTTATTGGCATATTCATCAACTGCCGGATTTGCGACAAATGGACGAATACAATCGCCAATCAGTTCCAGGGAATGCAGAGAGAATAATTCTGTGAAGTCGTTGGCATTCATGTTTGTATAAGACTCCAGGGCATGTGTCAGGGCATCCACTGCTGTAGCTGCCGCAATATGGAATGGAAGGCCAGCCAAAAGATCTGGGTCCAAAACTGCATAAGCTGGTAAAATACAATCATGGGAAGGTACCAGTTTAAATCCATTTTCATCACAGATCACGGCATTTCTACATACGTCACTGCCTGTACCGGCGGTACTCGGGACTGCGATTATGGGATAAGTTTTATGTGAAACAGGCACCTGAGGCGGAATTCCGATAAAATCCATTACTTTCTTGCCGGAATCTCCAACCAGAGCAACTCCTTTGGCAGTATCCATGGTGCTTCCGCCGCCAACAGCGATCAACACATCTCCGCCGAATTCGCGGAAAGCAGGAATTGCTTCGCCGTCAATGGTCACCGTTTCCGGGTTTGGACGTACATTGTCAAACACAATATAATCCACCTCTGCCTCTTTCAACATTTTTTCAAAAGGTTCGATCACACCTGCTTTATACAATCCGGGATCTACAACCAGCATAGCCCTCTTCCATCCCTCTGTCTGTAAAATATTGGGAATCATCTGGATACAACCTGAACCCTGATAGATTCTCTGCATAATACCAAACTGTAAATATTTTTTTGTTCTTGCCATAATTTCCTCCAATTCTGTGCTCTTTTTTCCACACGAATGCCATTCAAAAGTTACTGCCTTGTTCTCTCAAAAACCATTAATGTGTTCCATCAATAATTGCCCCTTGTTCTTTCAATACAGCCTGTAACTCCGTCACATCCTTCTCCAGTTCTCTCGGTGAAACCTTATTCTTCACACAGAGAGCTGCCGCTGCGCCTGCTGCCTGTCCTGTAACCATGGTCTGATGCAGATAACGAAGATATGCATCTCTGTCTGTGGATACATGTTTTCCTGCGACCAGCAGATTTTCTACATTCAGAGGAACGAGGCAACGATAAGGAATATCATAAGAGCCGCCATCCTGAGGGCAAACCTTTTCTACCTGCGCAATGGTGTTTTTATCTACGGTATGGTGTGCGCCTGCTTTAAAATGGCTCTTTCCGATCACGTCGGCAAATTCCTGTCCTGCAGCCACATCGTCACGTGTCAATTTATAATCTCCCATGATCCGGCGTCCTTCACGAAGACGCATCTCCGGACACATTCTGGTAAGATATGCATTTTTAAATCCCGGAATATACTTTCTGAAAAACTTAATGGCAATGGCATTTTGTCTTCTGCACTCAATCTCGCCTCTGGAAAGATCCCAGGCATCATCTGTCAATACAAAAGGAACCTGAGAGGAGTGCTGCATATGGGCTTGAATATGGCCACCTTCTCTTGGAGTAATGAAAAATCCTACGCCGCTGAACTCATGCCATTCACCAGTCTCCAGCCCCATTTTATGGAAATCAATGAATCCCATCATTTCTCCAAACTGTGCAGGATCTTTGCAGGTGCGATAGAACTCCAGCGCTTTCTGATGCGCCTCCTCTTTTCTCTCATCAGACCAGTGCGGAAGTGTATGTTCAAACCATACAAGCTGTTCTGGGTTTTCATTGATCCATGTCATCAGCTCATCCCAGTCCACACCATCCATGGTGAAGGAAATCGTATGAGGCTGAACAGTCTCTTTGTCCACATACTCATATGGAGCGCCTGCGCGAACGGCAATATCTCCCTCACCGGTACAGTCAATAACAATATCTCCGAATATGGTCACTGTACCATTTGTGTTTTCCACTACTACTCCTGTCACTTTATCTTCTTCCTTCACCACATCTACAACAAGGCTGTGAAGCAATAAATCCACACCTTCTTCTTCCATCATCTCGAAGATGGTAATGGAAAACCAGTCAGGATCTACGTAAGAAAATGTATATCCGGCTTCCAGTCTGTGCTCTGGCTTCAGATGAGGAAGAGCATGTCCTTCTTTTAACATTCTGGAGTGAATCTCCTCAATGATTCCTGCTGCATCCTGCTCTCCAAGCGGATTGAACAGATGAGCGAATGCGAATCCCGGAGGGCCGGAGAAACAAAGCTGACCGCCCAACGCTCCCACTCTCTCAATCAATAAAGTAGATGCACCGCCTCTGGCTGCCGCGATAGCTGCCGCAACACCGGACGTTCCTCCGCCACAAACGATGACGTCATATTTTTTCTCATGTGTGATTTGATTACGTGCCATATATATGCCTCCTTTTTATTGTTCTTGTTCAAAATACCCTTTCTCTATCCACTTCACAGCGCTCTGTGCGCTTGAAGTGGACAGTTAAAAGAAGTTATTTTTTGAAATCCTCAATGGATTTTGCGATTGTTCCATCTGGAAGTGTCACTGGCTCCACAATACCTTCGCTGTGCAGCGCCCACGGAAGGATCACTCCTGAATGTCCGCCTCTTCCTCCGATTACCACGACTTCCACATCCTTCGGTGTACGGGTAACCGGAAGTGGATGTCTGTTCTCCCACTCTTTCGGTCGAACCGGTACAAGACCTCTATTACGCACCATCGGTACCTCATGATATACATACTGATGAATGTGCTCCTGGATCATCTCTTTGGTATAGCCAGCCTTCTTCAGCATCATTCCATGGTCTGGTGTGAGGCAGATCACCAGTGGTCCCGGCATATAGGCATTGTTAGAACCAAGGGTCGTACAGCAGGCAGTGATGGTATCTAAAAGATCATGTCCGTTCAGGCTGAGGAAATCAATGATGTCGTGAAGAGGTTCTGCCTTGAGCACATATACGGTGGTAGTCTCAGAATCGTAATGATCTTCGTTGATCATATTCCACTGAGCCAACTCCGGCTCCTCTGCAAAACAGAATGTAAACTCTGCCTGAGATGCAATACAATCCAGGTCGCAGACACCTGGTACAGAACGGAAAACATTCATCATAACCAGATTTACTGCACGTCCAATGGTAGCATTAGCCGGATATCCTGGGCCCTGGCACCCTTGCTTACCGGAAATTCCAATTTCCTGAGCAATCGGTCCGGATACGATCACCATATTTCCACCTGGATGAGAAGTGGTCACAGACTGATTCAGGTTGTACAGCGGGCTGTTAAGTGCCTTAAATGCTGCGATCAGTACCGGCATTGCATTTGGTTTACAGCCTGCCATAATGGCGGCAATCGCCACATCCTTTACTGTGACAGTTTTTCCGCTCGGGCCACTTGGACTGCACAGTACCGTATTTTCATCAAATGGACAGTACTCCATCATCTTTTCGTATCTTGCCTTAGTAGGCGGGATGATCGGCAAGCCATCGCTCATGTGTTCTGCGTTAAAGTAATCATTGATCTCTTCCAAATAAGCACCAGGCTCTGTCAGATTACTCTCATCAATTTCCAGTTCCTCAGCGATCGGAAGCAGTCCGTCTTTTCTTGGAGGTACTTTATCCATCTTAAAGTCAATGTGAGCCAGCTCTTCCAGCTTCTCTCCATTGGTAGTCAGAGAGCTGATGATGTAATCCCATTTCTTATCTACCTCTGCCGCAATTTCCTCTACAGTACTTGCCTGATAAATATCCACGGAACACAGACACAGATGCCCGGCACGATAAACACCAACACCTTCTGTGATGCCTGTTCCCGGAGGTGCTGTCATATAGACAGTTGGAATACCAAGCTCTTCCAGAGCAATGGATAACACCGTTGTAGAGGAAGAGGTTCCCATGTCACCAAATGCAACAATTGCTGCAGACGGTTTTTCTTCAGCCAGCATAGCAGCATATTTTCCCAGTGCCTCTGCATCCTTGCCTCGTACTGTCTCTGTATACTCTACAAAATTAGTAATTCCGATCTCTCTCAAATGCTCTTTGATCCGATCAAATACCGTATAGTAATTACAGAAACCAAGTTTCGTATTGTTGTAAAATAAGATTTTTCCTTTCCGCAGTTCGTCTAAAGATACACGTTCTGCCAGTTTGATGACTCTTCGCTCCTGATATCCTCTTGGATCTAAAATGTCATTAAATTTCGCCATATATTCGTCTCCTTTCGTTTTTGTTTTGGCTTATTTTCTTTTCCTGAGACAATTGTTGCAGTTTTTTCTGAATATTTCAATAGGATTTGCCTATCTGTCAATTAATTCGATTTGCCAAAAAATGGACACCCTGCTGTCAATTTTTCCAAATGACAAAAGGGTGCCAACCGGGGCAAAACACTGGGTTTTCTTACATCAATCATTTATAATACAGAAAAACTTCAAAAAATTTATGAAAATTATGAAAAAGGAGGGTTTATTATGCCATTAGGTGTCATTGTAAACAGCATTTGTGTATTGACTGGAGGAATCTTAGGAGGTATGTTCGGCAAAAAGCTTCCCAAACACATCGTGGACACGCTGCCCAATATCTTCGGTGTATCAGCCATGAGTATGGGAATCAGTCTGATCGTGAAGGTTTCTTCCCTGTCCGCAGTAATCCTGGCTTTAATTGTCGGAGCTTTGGTCGGTGAATGTCTCCATATTGAATCCAATATCAGCAATGGATTGAAGAAACTGCTTCTGAAAAATGACGGTTCTTCCGGAGAACATCAGATAGAATTTATGTCTACGTTGATCAGTATGATTGTGCTGTTTGGTTTTTCCGGAACTGGTGTATTCGGTGCCTTAAATTCCGGTTTCTCCGGTGATCATTCCATTTTATTTGCAAAGTCCATTCTGGATTTCTTTACTGCCATTATTTTCGGAGCCACACTGGGATATGCCATCTGTATCACAGCCATCCCCCAATTGACAGTCGGACTGATCCTGTTTTACTGTTCGACCCTTTTGCTTCCACTGCTCTCAGAAGTTATGATCAATGACTTTAAGGCCTGCGGCGGCATTATCACCCTGGCAGTTGGTCTGAAAATGGCAAAAATCAAGCATTACAACGTCTTAAATCTCATTCCTGCCTTGATATTTGTAATGCCGTTTTCTTATCTGTGGAGCTGTATCCCATTCTAATTTATCAAAGAAAAGCTTTCTTCTGTATTGCCAAGAAATAGCAAATTTAAAAGGTGCCTCAAAATCCTGAGACACCTTTTCATTCCCATCTTTTTTAATCCGCTGGAGAATCTAAATCCACTTTCACGGGAGATTCCTCGATCAATTCATAAATCTTATCCCGTACCTCTTCTTTACTCATTTTTCTTGCAGGGCAAGATTCCATGTAGCTTACGCAGCCTCCATACAGCGACTTCACCACAGAATCCTCATAGGTGATCAAAGCACAGGCGCCCTCGCTGGATTCATAGTGGGTTCCTACCAGCCCGGCGACTTCCTTTTCCTTCACAAACATTGCGATATCATTGAAGGGATGAAACATGGAATGATCGGTCAGCATGATCGACATATCCTCATATCCGCACACCACCTCCATAGATTTGATCAGAAGCTTTCGGAAGGTCTTCTGATTTACATAAAATGGACGTCCCAGACAATGAGACAAAAACCTCATCATCACTCGGTTCATTTTCAGAAGCCTTCTCAGCTGTCCTTCATTGATAATATAATTGATGGGGACTTTGGAAATCGTCATCATATAATCAAATGAACATTGATAGATGATTCTCTCATACAACTTCTTCTCTTCCTCTGTATATTCATTTTCCATAAGAGCCTCCAGAAGGCAATCTGACGGCACCATGTACATAATTGGTGCACCCGAAAAATAATATACCGGCCTCTTATTTGCAATAATCTGCTTAAACGCATTAAAAAATTGTCCATTGCTTTCAAAACTAAATCGTTCAAACATTTTATCAGACTGGTGGAACAATTCCATCAGCACATCTCTGGCATTTTGAAGTACCTCCTGCTCTGTAAACATATATGTGATTATTTTCTTTGTAAATTTTTCAGAAGTTACTCCTACCAATACCAACTCATTCTCTGCCAAAAATATCGTTACCTTTATATCAGACTCCCGGTAAATGGGAATATAATAAGCGAAAGCATTTCCGATAAGATGAAGAGGAATCCATCGATACAGAAAATGCGCTACTCGACTGTAACGTAGCTCCACAGGATGTATCACATGAATCGTATTTCCCTGATTCAACACAGTGATGTTCTTCTCCTGCCATGTTTTCAGGAAATCATCATCTTCATAATACCATTTATTGTCCTCCTGAGAATATAGCCAGAGATTACCACCCTGTCTGGTACACATATAATCCAGAAAAATATTAATCGACTCACGTCTTCCGCTGGTTCCGTTAAAAACGTAATAGCTCTGTTTCGTACACTTCTTTTTCATAAAATTTTCGATTGAATTGGCTTCCTTCTCAGGACTTTTCGAAGAAAGCCAAAACTCCAGAAGTGCCTGCATCTTTTCCCCATGTGCCTTCTCTTTTTCCGAAAACGTATGGTGAATCATTTTCTCAATCCGCTTATACTCATATTTTGCATCCAAAGTCAAAAACAGCTCTGCTATTTTGCTGATATACTCTGGATTTAAGCGTCTTTTCTCACTTCTCCATTTGCTGACTAAAGAGTAATCCACATTTAAATATTCCGCTAATTGTTTTCCTGAAAGATGAAACTCCTTCAACAATTGATTTAAATGAGACAATGATGTACTTGTCATATATCCTCCTGTGTAAAATTTAAAACTATACGATTGTCTGTATACCTG
>CAMQZX010000206.1 GCA_947039785.1 uncultured Lachnospiraceae bacterium
AGAAGGTGAGATAATTGCTGAAAAAACCGTGGGCAATTACATGAGAGAACTGGGGTGAGTATTCTGCGATGGCAGAGCCACCCAATCTCATAAAATAGAGCCATAGGTTCCATTATCGAGAGCCATTCGTCCGATGGTGGGAGCCATGACCTGTGTCATAGCTCCCGGTAGAATGATTTAATCTTTAATCATTCGTTTCCTTTGCCGCATAGAGACGTCGCCGTCAATACGCATGGTATAGGCAGAAGGTATAATCCGGTCCAGAATGGAATCAGCGAGAGCACTGCCACCCAGTCTTTCGTGCCAGCCTTCCGGCATGAACTGAGAACAGAAGATAGTGGATGCCTGCCCACAACGGTATTCCATCAGTTCCAGAAGATCCCTTTGTTCTTGATCAGATGCGGGAATCAAAAGAATTTCGTCAAGGATGACTAGAGGGAGCTTTTGTAACTGCTTCATCGTCTGATGATATTTCCCCTGTATCCATGCTGCTTCCAGCTCGCTGAACAACTCCGGCAGACGGATATATCTTGTTTTATATCCGATAGGCATTGTCCGCCAGGCTTTCCAGGAGATCCCGGTTCAAGTGCCGATCTGGAAGATACTCAATGTTCCCCAGAAATGCAGAAGAGTCAGAGAATTTTGCATTTTTGATTATCCTTTTGATATTGTTGTTATGCCTGGAATCATGTTCCGCATCAACCAGCAGCATGAGCCGTTCATGAAATGACATGGATTGATATTGGGCTTCCTGTTCCAGCTGTTTTTGGTAAGCTTCTGCAAAAGCAGGCAGCCTCATGGATTTTAACTTTTTTAATGTATCATTCTTCATGGCTGCCACCTCCATAGTACGAAGCTCCACGCACCAGTGCATAACTTTCGTCAGAAACTGGTTTAGAGAAAGACTGACCAGAAGACTTGGAAACTTGGTCATTGCCAGATTCCAGGATCAGGCGGATGTTTTTGTAACGTGGGCTGGGGATTCGTTCTAGTGCCGCTTTACAGGCACATTCCAGCCTTTCCGGAGTATATTTATCAGCCAGTTTAAAAAGGGAGAGACAGCCTTTATAAGCTTGCTCCTCAATCCGATAAGAATCAAAGATCTTGCGTATCACCATGTAGGTTGCTTCGCCGATACCAGAAGCCCATTTCAAGAATCTTGCCTTATCCCATTCACTGTATAGCTGATGGTTGACGGGCATATGTTCTGGAAGCGTAGAATACTGCCCACGACGTCCATAAAGACGTTTATGGCTGCAGATACGATTCCCTTTATAATAAACCTCAATGCTGTTTTTGGTGTAACGGACATCCACTTTTTTGCGCACATACTCATAAGGAACCGAGTAGTTCTGAAAATCTATGGCGATATGGTAGTTCAATTGGACAGTAGCGGATTTCCATTGTGCAAACTCGTAAGGATATCGGGGAAGCGGCTGCAAAAAAGGCAGTTTTTCTTCCAGAAATACGGAATGCCTGGATCCATCTTTTTTCTGGAAAGGCGCATCGTTAAAACGCTCCAGTTCCCTACGGATAGCTTTATTCATTGAATGGATGTCAAAAAATTTCCGGTTCCGCAGACGGGCGATGATGTGAGAGGTCAGGTTTCCAACACTGCCCTCTACAGCTGCTTTGTCCCGTGGAGCCAAAACCCTGGCTGGAAGCAACGCCGTATGATAATGATCGGCCAGTTCCTGATAGGATCGGTTCACGACAGGATCTTCATATTTTTTGTTGCTGACGATTCCGACTTTTAAATTATCCGGAGTCAGGATTCTGGTGACACCGCCAAAAAACTCATACATGGAGGTGTGTGCGTTGATCCAGTCTTCCTCTTTCATAGTCCGGCATGCCTGCGCATAGCAGTACATACTGAACGGCAGTGTTGCTACAAACAGATATACTTTGCAGTTGTTTCCCGTGACTTTATCATAAAGGGGCAATGAAGTTCCAGCCCAGTCAACCATAAGCTTATCGCCAGGTTTGTGTTGGATATGCATGGTAAGTTTGTACTGTGCGACATAATCCTGATATAACTTACAGTATTGGGAATAGCCATACGGCGGTTTACCGGTATCCCGGCAAGTATCCACATACTCCTGCCATAATAGTTTCAACGTTACGCCGCTTTTTAACAACTCTTTATGGATGTAGGCAAAATCAGGCGTAACAAGTGTGGGGATCAATGCTTCTTCAGGAAAAAGCATATGATTGAGCTCCGTGTCTTCCAGGGTCTCCAGGACATCTTTCGATATAGAATGCTCCGAGGCTGCTTTCGCAACCTTGGCAACCGTATTCCTGGATACCCGCAGTGTACTGGCAATACGCCGCTGGCTATAGCCTTCATGAAGGAGTTGCAAAATTTGTTTTTCTTTGGACATTTGATCGTCCTCCTCTCAAAGTATTACGGATTCATTCATCCGTAAGAACCATTGTATTGCTTTAAGAGGTGGCTCTCAACAGCGGATTGTCCTTTTGACGCAGGCGGCTCTGGGATTCGGAATGGGTGGCTCTCCATAACGGATTGTGTGGCTCTCAAGTCGCAGAATACTCACCGATTAAGAGAATGAAAATTGAATATGTCTAAGGCACATTACAGAGCCACTTATTCTTATTTTTAAGAGTAAGCGGCTTTTTTGCGTTCTCTGGTACTGTTACATAGCCACCTTGACAAAGTGGCTAAATCTATGCGAAAGGAGGACGCACCTATGTCAAATTGCAAAGTAATCGCTCTGACGAACCAGAAAGGCGGTGTCGGCAAGACCACCACGGCGGTCAATCTGGGTGTCAGTCTGGCACAGCAGGGCAAGAAAGTCCTGCTGATTGATGCCGATGCACAGGCGAATCTCACGATGTCGCTCGGATATGGCAGACCAGATGATTTGTCGGATACGCTTTCAAGCATCATGCAGGACGTGATAGACGATAAGCCTGCCAAAGTACCCCCATGAGCCGAACGGCATCAAAGCCCCGGAGTATTCCATTGAGTGTGGCATGCAGGAATTGAAAGCCGCACTCACGTCAGCCGAGGTGGAAAGCCCGATTGACATGGAGCGTATCAAGCTCGCCTTGCAGGGCTATAACTTCGGCAACGGCTATATCTCGTGGGCAAAGAGCAATTATGGCGGCTATTCTTATGCAAATGCGGTGGAATTTTCTGCGATGCAGGCGAACAGGCTTGGTTGGGAAAAGTACGGCGACACGCAGTACCCCGCCCATGTGCTGCGGTATTACCCATACGGGCGGGCGTTCACAAGCGGCGGCAACCAAGCCATTGTGGAGGTTGCCTTGACACAGCTCGGCAACGAAGGCGGTCAGCCCTATTGGAGTTGGTACGGCTTTAACGGGCGTGTGGAATGGTGTGCTTGTTTCGTATCGTGGTGTGCTGACCAGTGCGGCTATCTGGAGAGCAGCATCATCCCGAAATTCTCCCTCTGCTCGGACGGTGCAAACTGGTTCAAGGGCAAGGGGCAATGGCAGGACAAAAACTATGAGCCGCAGACAGGCGACCTTATTTTCTTTGATTGGGGGAATGACGGTTCTATTGACCATGTGGGAATCGTGGAGAAATGCGAGAATGGAACGGTCTACACCGTGGAGGGCAATTCTGGGGATGCCTGCAAGCAGCAGAGCTATCCTGTTGGGAGCGGCTCAATCTATGGTTACGGCGTGGTTGCCTATTAGAAAAAGGCGAAAGGGCATACCAGAGGGTTATTCCTCTGGCTCTTTCACCTTACATAAGGCGGTTGCCGTTGCTTCGAGGATAGATAAATCCTTATCGTCCAATTTATCTAAAAGCATATCCAAGCGTTTCCGTATTATGCTTTTTTCTCCCGCCTTTTCTTCAAATATGTACGGGTCAACGGGAATATTGAACATCTCGGCAATATAGGTCAGAAGCCCTAAACTTGGGTGCTTGCCTTCCAGTTCGATTGCTTGGAGATGTCTTGGGGAGATGTCGAGTGTTTCTGCTAAGTTCTCCCGTGTTATTTTCTGGGATTCACGGGCTTTTTTGATTTCCAGACCGATTGGGATAAAGTCAAAGCCGTACCTGTTTTTCTTGTTTCTTATAAGTTCCATACGTTCCCCGCCTATGCTTAAATTTGTTAAGTTCCATTTTACAGAGATAGAAGTTCTCATTAAACGAGATACAATCTCTAGGAATAGGAGCTAGAAATGCTAGTCAAAAGGACAAAACAAAATTTTGCATTCTTGAGTTTGGGGATAGAAAGTGATATAATACAGAAAAATCAACAGAAACAATGTCAACAAGGATAGGGAAAATAATCCGTTTTCCTTGATGGTTAGACAGATAATTGTTATTTGGAGGAAGTTATGTGTAGGAACAAAATAAAGAAAAACAAAGTTTATCTCCATGCAAAGCCAGTATAGTAAGCGACATTTGCATGGAGTAAAGAGAAGTCGCTGATTTGATATGACTGGCTTTGCTGCTTGGATTCACTAGCCTTAAAGTATATACTGCCACTGGCAGCCTTTAAGGAAATCAAGGAGGAAGCCTGCATATGAAATATATCAAAGCAAATGAGATTCTCCCCGATATGTTAATTGAGGAGCTGCAAAAATATGTTCGCGCAGGATATATTTATATCCCTGCCAAACGTGAGCAGCATAAATCTTGGGGCGAACTGTCTGGCTATCGGAAAGAGCTTGAAGCACGCAATGACCGTATCATTGCAGAATATCAGAAAGGTGTTTCCATTGAGGAACTTGCGGATAAGTATTATCTTTCCGTATATGCCATACGCAAAATATTATATCAGAGATAACTATGGAGAGCTGCCGTATGAAAGGTGGCTCTCTTTTTCTACTGATTGGTTCTGTACTGTTTGGTGTATTGAGAATCGTCTGGCGGATGGATAAAATGGTAATGAAATTTGTTTTGACAGGAGGATGAAAAAATGGCTGATGTAGGAAAAGTATATCCACGGACAGGGGATATGCAGACAGTTTATTTAAAAAACGTGATTACCAATCAGAATATTGAAGTTGGCGATTATACAATGTATAACGATTTTGCAAATGACCCTGCAAATTTTGAGCAGAAATGCAGGCTATGCTTTCAGATAAATACGGGCATGTACTCATTATTGAGCCGGGATTAGGATACCGATTAGAACAAGAGCGATATTCACTAATTACTAATTATTCCGTATTAAGACCTGAGATAACTAAGCCATATATCGTATCTGGCGATGACAGATTTGAGAGAGCTGCCGAACAGCTTGAGAAATGCGGAAATAACTTTTCTATTGTTGAAGCATTTCGCATATTAAAATCTGTTAAGCAGGAAGGACTTTGGGCGACAAGAGTTTCTTTTGTATATTCGGTCAGAGAAAATAAAGTCTACTATGTTCTAAACAATGATTTTAAACACATATTAAAATATCAGTTTGAAAAAGACCATAACCGTTCTTCTATTTCAAAGAAAAAGATTAAGGAACAAGAAAGGTAGCAGTCAGAAAAAGGCGAAGCACAGAGGGAGGTAACAAGATAATGGAAAATCAAGAATGGATATTCTGCCCTGTTTGTGGAAATAAAACCCGTGACAGATTAAGGAAAGATACGGTTCTGAAGAACTATCCCCTTTACTGTCCGAAATGCAAGCAAGAAACATTGATTGAGGTAAGAAATTTGAAAATAACTGTTATCAGAGAGCCAGACGCAAAGACGCAGATGCCCGTGTTATAATAGGGACAAGTTAGAAGAACCCAGCAAAATCAAGGGGTTGCACTAACTTGTCCCCTTATTTTTTTGCCCGGAAAAGGGCAACGGAATCACTGCATTTCTGGTTTCCGTCCGGAAGCCGTACATATATTGCTGGCCAGCAGTATGAAAGTCTGATAGCGATTAAAGCAACCATACCATCCTTTGGAGATGGATTTGAAGGTCCGAAGTCCTTATAAATGCTGACGGGTTGCAACGGGGCGTTGTAATGATGGTTGACAGGTTTCGGCCGGGTTTAATGTGAACCGGGCGCCATGGGAGGGTTAAACCTGCGTTTCTGTACCATGGGGATAAATGGGATTTGCTTACGGAAAGCCGGGGAACTTACAGCGCCTATATTGTTGTGATGGTTTTTATAGATTAGCTTATCGTTTCGTTCGGAAACAATTATTTCTGTTTTGCGGGGAAGAGGCACAGGCCGGTGCGCCTGGGAGCGGTTCCTGTAAAATCCCAAAGGGAAGATCAGTAAGAGAGTATCAGTGGCAGGCCTGGTCTGCAGGCCGGTGGAAAGGATGGGGAATAGATGAAAAAAGAAATTCGGAAGTTTAAGGTGTATGAGCAGAGCGGGAGGAATTATAAGCCGACGCCGACGATCATTTTGAAGGGCCAGTGGCTGGAAGAGCTGGGGTTCGGGGCTGGGACGCTCCTGACGGTCCGTTGTGAGGAAGGGAGGCTGGTGATAGCCCCGAGGGAGTCAGTGGACTATATTGATGTATTTGAGGAACAGCAGTTAAGCATGGTTGCGGAAAAGAAAGCGGGGTATTGATATATGGGAAAGGTTTACATGATCGGTTCACAAAAAGGGGGTACTGCCAAGACAACAACTACGTTCAATCTGGCGTACTGCCTGCAGAAGATGGGGAAGAAGGTGCTGGCAGTCGATTTTGACAGCCAGGCGAACCTGACAACGTGTTTTGGCGTGGAGGATACGGGAGTGCTGGATGACACCATCGGCCACCTGATGATGGCGCAGATTGAGGATATGAAGCTGCCATCCCCAAGGAAGTACATACGGACGAAGGACGGGGTGGATTTCATCCCATCGTCTATCTACTTGTCAGTGGTGGATGCAAAGCTGAGGCTGGAAATGGGGGCGGAGAAGATGCTGTCCGGGATATTGGAACCATTGCGTGAGAAGTATGATTACATTCTTCTGGACACATGCCCGTCTTTAGGGACATTGACGATAAATGCCCTGGCGGCTGCCGATGAGATCATCATCACGGTAAATCCCCAGCTTCTGGCAATGATGGGGATGCAGGATTTTCTCCGGACGGTGGTGAAGATCAGAAAGCGGATCAATCCGAAGCTGGGGATTGCGGGCATCCTGATGACCATGTGTGAGTCCAGGACGAAGCTGTGCAAGGTGTTGACGGAGGAAGTGGCAGAGAACTTCCAGGAGCAGATACGGGTGTTTGACACGAAGATCCCTGACACGGTGAAAGTGGGGGAGAGCATTTATTACAGCCAGCCGGTGGTGCAGTACAGCCCGAAGGCAAGCGCAGGGGTGGCTTACAGGAGATTTGCAAAGGAGTTGATTTCATATGAAGGCTAACGGGGCGAAGAGGAAGATTTT
>CAMQZX010000207.1 GCA_947039785.1 uncultured Lachnospiraceae bacterium
GACTTTCCAACATCTTGGAGCCGATGGCCGACCAGGCCTCCCTTGATCAATGCCTGACATGTCCCATACGTATATCCCTTGAAAATGATTCCTGTATAATAATTAAATTTACTTAACATACCCAGATCAAAGGAAATATATTCTTCGCAACCATAATAAGAAAGAATCTGATAAATTTCTTCCAATCTGCGGATTGCTCTCTGTGCTTTTTCATTTCTGGTAAGCATTTTGGCTTCTTCTAAAATCTCCACTCCACCAAACAGCTGAGGAAGACGGCGGAAGGTATTTTTCAGCTCTTCATTCAAACACTGTTCATCAATCAGTTCTTCCACACCAAAATAGTTCTTCCCGGAAATCCGGGCACGAAGCTCCATTACTGTCTCCTTCGGCATTTGAGCCTCCTCCAGTAGAGATTTGAAAAATTCTACCTCTCCCACACTTAACTGAAACTTTGTAAGGCCGGATTTCTTTAACAGATCAACTGCCAAAGCCAGCACTTCCGCATCACCTGCAGCAGATCCATCTCCAATAAATTCCACTCCCATCTCTGTGGCTTCTTTCAGACGCCCCTGATAGCTGCTGCTGTTCTGGAATGTGCTTCCGGAATAACAAAGACGAATGGGCTTTTCTTCCTCCATAAAATACATTGCCGTTGCTCTTGCAATGGACGGTGTAAAATCCGGTCGCAGCACCAAAGTGTTGCCCTCCCGGTCAAAAAACTTGTATAAATCCTTGGAAGGAGTGGTTCCTATTTCACGGCTGAACACATCGAAAAACTCAAAGGTAGGTGTTTCGATATCTTCGTAGCCGTAGGAATGGACAACACGATGCAGCCGCCTCTCCAATTCGTGCTTCTGTGCACATTCTCCATTGTAGACATCTCTTACACCTTCCGGCGTGTGAATCATTCGTTCCATAATCTCTCTCCTGTCATTTATCTTTATCATGTTTGAGTGTTTATCGCTTTAGCACGTTACCATGCTACCTTAATAATATCCAAGCACTCTGTCTAGCATTATATAAAATCTTTATCCTTCTGTCAATCCCTGCAATCCAAGTCTTTTTGCAATCCAAGCAAATAAGGGATAAAAATCCCTCCCTGATTCTGCGGCAGATAAAAATCCTCCGTTAGTTCCTTTCGAAGAAAGCTTTTTCGCCCGCCCTCCTGCATCCGCTTCCAGAATTTCATCAGTTCCTGATGTCTCATATAATAAATATCATCGGTCTGAGTGAAAGAAATCAGCAGGAAGGAAACTCCACCCTGCTGTTCCATACTGGTCATAAATCGCACCTGATGTTCATGAATATTTGCCAACGGAAATGTGCTGGCATGACACTCTTTGGCATCAAAACATACTGGGATTCCCTGAACGACACCAATATAGTCCACTGTACTTTTCTGCTCGAAATAAGCCAGTGTAATATGACGGTGGTCTTTGTCGATGCTGACGGGAGTAATCGGTGTGGGAATTTTCTGAATCAGTGCCAGCTTTTTCTCCAGGTACTGTTCATTGCTTCGATTGATCAGTTCTTCCAGTGTGGAACCTCTCAGTCCCCTGGAATTCCAAGTTCCCATGTCATTCCTCCTAATCCAGTAATTTAATGGAGGGATAATAACGAATCAGCGCCTTTCCTACAATCTGATCCTGGCGGACATAGGTATTCTCCCAGAATCTGGAGTCCTTGGAACAATTTCGATTATCTCCTAACATAAAGTACTCTCCCTCCGGTACCTCATAAGGTCCAAAATCCCCAATAGGCGTCTCCGGGCAAAAGCTGTCATCCAAAGGTTCTGCAGCTCCATCAATGTAGACCTTTCCGTCCACGATTTCTACCGTCTCACCGGGCAGCCCGATAATTCGCTTGATATACAGCTCCTTCTGTTCCGGGTCATCCGGGAATTTAAAAATCACAATGTCACCCCGTTCTGGTTCCTCAAACTGATAGGAAAGACGAAATCCAAAAATCCGATCTCCTGTCATAATGGTCTTTTCCATAGACTCGGAGGGAACCAGTGCATTGATCAGAATAAAATTATTTACGATCAACACAAAAACAACTGCAAAAATAATAACTTTAATATACTCCCAAATTTCCTGCATAATGGGATTTTTCTTATTTTCCTCCATAATACTCTCCTCTAATTCAGAATGACAACCCTTCCCCTTCCATTGCCCTGAGAAAATCCCCTGGTAATGGTGCAGTAAAGCTTCGGTTGGCCACCTTCAGGTCATCTGGCTCCAAAGGCGGGAATACCAGTTTCCAGGCATGAAGCAGCTGACGCTTTGTTCCATACTTTTTGATAAATTGCTCATTCGGTCTGGTTTTTCCGTATTTCAAATCGCCAATGATGGGATGTCCAATACTTGCCAGATGACTGCGAATCTGATGAGTCCGCCCGGTCACCAGCAACACCTTACAGAGTGTACAGCTTTCATTGTGAGACAGTGGTTCATAGGCTGTCTCAATAAAAAGAGCATCTTTTACAGGCTCTCTGCTCACTGTCACTTTGTTGCATGTTTTGTCCTTGTACAGATACCCCTTAATCTCTTTCCGACTGGTGAGAACTCCATCCACCAGGCACAGATAATACTTATGTACACTTCTCTCCCTGATCAGTTCTGACAGCTGCTGCAGAGCTGCCAATGTCTTTCCCGCTACCACCAGACCGGAGGTATTTCGATCCAGCCGATTGCAGATTCCCGGACGAAAGGTTTTAAGTTCTTCCTGGGTGATGGCATGGGTGTCCAGCAGATAACTGATCATCTGTTCCACCAGAGAATTATCTTTGGCATCCTGCTTCTGGGACAAAAGCCCTGCCGGCTTGTTTATGAGAAGAAGCTGTTCGTTCTCAAATACAATGTCCAAATCATGGCTAGTTCTCTGAAATCCTTTTCTGGAAAATTTCTCCATTGTCTCATCACTCAGGAAAAAGCGTACCTCATCCTGTTCCAACAGCTTTTCGCTGCCAGTGGCCTTTTTGCCATTTAAAGTAATGTTTTTCTTACGTAGCATCTTATAGAGAAAGCTTTTCGGTGCTTCCGCCAAAACCTTCCCCAAATATTTGTCCAGTCTCTGTCCGGCTTCATTTCTGCCGATAACCATTGTCTTCATGTTTGCACCTCTACAGAGAAATTGCCAATATGGTATGCTTAATCAGTTCGCTTCTGGAAAGATCCGGATAACGCTCATCCGGTGTAAAAGAAATATTCTTCTCCAGAGATTCCCGGTTCTTCTGTAAAGACTGAAGACGGTCCAGATAAGGTCCCAGGTCTTTTAAAATTTTCACATGAACCTTGTATCCATTCTGAACCAGAATCCGCTGAACCAAATCAGACGTAAAGCGCACATCGATCTTTGGGTCACTGCTGAATCCCACCACCTCATTGCCGCAGACGGCAAAGGCATCCACATATCCATTTTTGTCATTTGAGGTAAGGTACAGCTCATAGAGCATGGTAAGCTCCCCTGCCGCTTCCCTGATTGCCCGGTATTCCTTCTCCGGTATGGATTTTTGCATACAAACCATAATCAATCCCACTGTGGACTTACAGGCCGGTATGCATCCCACCACAGCGATGATGGTACACAGAGACTCTCTTGTTTTAAAATAAAGCAATCCGGTAAAAAAAATCAGAAGAGGGATGGCAAATAAAATCAGAGTAATGATCAGCCGTCTCTTCTTCTCCTGCCGGAAATAGCCATAACATCCTTTCTTAGATTTCATAAATTCACTTCCTGTTTTTCTTTTTATGTACATTTCGAATGGTCTTTTTCTTATTGGAGCGATGTTCCTTCTGAATTCGCTCTGATTTTGGCGCCTCGCCTTTGCGAGGACGAAGCAGACATCTTCTATCATAGCCAATCAGATCTTCCCGCCCTGCCAGGGTCAGTCCCTCCCGCACCAATTTCTCGTTGGCGGGGTTTTTGTATTGAATCAATGCTCTCTGAATTGCTTTTTCATGGGGATTTTTCGGCACATAGACCGACTCTCCCGTGATGGGATGAACCCCTGTATAATACATGCAGGTGGATACTGTGGAAGGAGTGGGATAAAAATCCTGTACCTGTTCCGGTGTAAAGCCCATATCTCTGACATACTCTGCCAAAGCCACTGCATCTTTCATGGTACACCCTGGATGAGAACTCATAAAATAAGGCACCGCATACTGTTTCTTTCCAATTCGCTCATTTTCCTTCTGAAAACGATGAAGAAACTGCTGATAAACTTTGTGGGAAGGCTTCCCCATAAAATGAAGTACCCGGTCTGAGACATGCTCCGGAGCCACCCGAAGCTGTCCGCTGACATGGTAAGCCGCCAGCTCCTGTAAAAATGTGGGATCTTTATCTGCCAGCACATAGTCAAAACGAATGCCAGATCGGATAAACACCTTCTTTACCTTAGGAATCTGACGAAGCTTCCCTAACAACCTCAGATAATCCCTATGGTCTGCTTTTAAGTTCTTACAAGGACTTGGAAACAGACATTGCTTATTTTTGCACACCCCATGGATAAGCTGCTTTTCACAGGAAGGGTGGCGAAAATCAGCAGTGGGTCCTCCCACATCGTGAATATATCCCTTAAAATCAGGGTCCTTTGTAAACTCCATGGCCTCCTCCAAAATGGATTCATGGCTTCTCACCTGAACGATACGTCCCTGGTGAAAAGTCAGTGCACAGAAATTACAACCTCCAAAACAGCCCCTGTTGCTGGTAAGACTAAACTTTATTTCTTCCAGAGCCGGAATGCCCCCATCCTTATCATAGCTGGGATGCCAGGTTCTGGCATAGGGCAGAGCATAAATATCGTCCATCTCCCGCTCTGTCAAAGGCCGGGAAGGAGGATTTTGAACTACATAACCCTGAGTTCCATAAGGCTCAATTAAAGGCTTTGCCGTGTAAAAATCTGTGTTTTCATATTGAATGCCATAGCTTTTGGCATAGAGAAGTCTGTCCTTTGTGATTTCCTCAAAAGTGGGAAGACAAATACCGTCCACCACCGAGTCAATTTCCTTTGTCCGGTATGCAGTTCCGGCAATAAAGGTAAGATTCTCCACTGTCAATCCGCTGTCCAAAGCCTCTGCAATTTCTACGATGGAATGCTCTCCCATACCATAGGAAATCAAGTCTGCACCGCAGTCCATCAGAAGAGAACGACGAAGACGATCATCCCAGTAATCATAATGAGCCAGCCTGCGAAGACTGGCTTCTATTCCTCCCAAAATAATGGGGGTCTGCTTAAACGTCCGGCGTATCAAATTGCTGTAGACAATACACGCCCGGTCTGGTCTGCGACCCATAACACCGCCTGGTGTGTAGGCATCCTTCTGTCGATGCTTACGCGATACAGTGTAGTGATTGACCATGGAATCCATATTTCCCGCTGACACTAAAAAAGCAAGGCGAGGCTCTCCCAACGCAGCAATGCTGTGCTCATCCTTCCAGTCCGGCTGGGCAATGATTCCCACCTTATATCCATGACTTTCCAAAAGCCGGCTAATAATAGCCGGCCCAAAGGAAGGATGATCCACATAGGCATCTCCAATTACATATACAAAATCCAACTGTTCAATTCCTGCCAGGCGCAAATCTTCCTGGCTCATGGGTAAAAAGCTATTCTTTAACATATTTTGCATCACAGCACCTCAAATGTACCGTTAATGATATCATGATAGGAACGGATATAATAACTTGCCATCTGGCGCTTCTCCTGCTCATATACCATACTGTAGGAGTCTTCCACCGCACAGGTTTCCATATTGGCAGAATTTCCTGCGGTAAGTCCTATGGGAATATCTTCAAATACGATACAGTTCTTTGGCTCTACCTTTAATCTTTTTGCCACTTCCAGATAGACATCTGGTTCCGGCTTGCCCCGTTCCACTTCGCAGCAAGTTAAGACACAGGAGAAAAAGGGAAGAATACCATGGACATCCAAAACAGCTTTCACAAGCTGAACACTGTTGCTGGACGCTACGCCCATCACAATTCCCCGATCCTGTAAATACTGTAAAAACGGCTTTACTCCGTCTTTTAAGGGGACTTCATTGAGATATTTATCCATAGCCATCTGATTCCACTCATCCTTAATCTCCTCAATGGAATCTTCCAGCTTAAATCTCTCTTTAAAATAAACTGCCACGTCTGTGAAGGCAAGGCCTTCCACTGCTTTCTGTAAATCCGCCGGAACCTTCATTCCACGTTTTCCCAAATATTCTACATCCACATCTCCCCAGATCCACATGGAATCTACCAGGGTGCCATCCAGATCGAAGATGGCGGCTTTTTTATCTTTCAGCATATTGTCTTCCTTTGTGCAACACGTTTACGTTACTCTTCTATGTAATCATTGGTAACAGCCTGCGCATGATAACCCTCAGATATAATATCCAATTGTCGATGGAATCGCTCAAGCTGCTGTAAATCGTTGGTTTTGTAAACCCGGAAAAATTCATCCTGAATTTTCATCACTTCCCGCTTATTTGAATACTTATACAGATTTTCAATATTACTCAGGATATCTGCCACCAGATTGGACTGCATCTGGGAAGAATTCTGAGCATCCATAATCTCATTTCGGACAGAGGACATCTCATGGTCCAGAGAAATAATGGCATCTGCGGCTTTGCTCAGGCGCTCTGTCACATGGGGAGGCATATTGCCTTTATATTTATATTGAAGAGAATGCTCAATAATAGCCCAGAAGTTCATCGCAAGAGTTCTGATTTGTATCTCAACCTGGAGCCTTTTGGGACCATCCAGAGTCTCCACTGTATAATATACTATTAAATGATAACTTCTGTATCCGCTTTCTTTAATGTGAGTCAGATAATCTTTTTCCGATTTAATCTGCATATCTGTCCGCTTTTGAATGATGGAAGCAACCACATCAATATCTTCCTCAAACTGACAGATAATACGTATTCCGGCAATGTCCTCCACATCCTGTTCCAGGTTCTCAATGGGAATGTGCTTACGCTGCATTTTCTCCAGAATACTGGAAATGCTTTTTACCCTGCCTGTTACCTGCTCCATGGGACAATACAAATCTTTCTCCCGGTGTTCGCGGATCATATGATTGAATTTCAGCGTAATTTCTCGTACAGCCAATTCGTATGGACTTAGTATATTACGCCATAATTGTATTTCCATACTTCTCTCTCCTTATTTTTTTCCATACTTTATTCAGTATACCATAAAAACGAGAGTTTTGCTCGTCAATATGTATACTTTATAATATTTTTACAACTGTCTACTATCTGTCTCTTATACACATCTGACGCTGCCGACGAAGCTAGAAGTGT
>CAMQZX010000208.1 GCA_947039785.1 uncultured Lachnospiraceae bacterium
GTCCCGCGAGGCGCTTTGGAGAGCTGTTGGCACCAAAATCCTACAATTTGTATGTCGCTAAGTAATTGACATTGGAAAAGACGGGAAGTATAATAAAAGGGCAATGTTCATAAAATCGGTAATCACTTACCGTAGACTATAAGTTCCAGTTATGGATTAATAGGGAAACCGGTGCGAATCCGGCACGATGCCGTCACTGTGATAGCGAGCGAACTGTATTTATGTCACTGAAATTAACTTTTGGGAAGGCACAGGGAGCGATGACCTTAAGTCAGGATATCTGCTTATAGTTTTTGTGAATCATCTTACGGTTGATAAGAGTGTTCATGCTAGTTCATGCCAGAGATTTTCTACGTTTGCCAGATAAATGGGGCAGTTAATCAGGGAATAGATTGAGAAGTTTTCTCACTTTCTTTGTGATGTTCATGTTGTCGTTTTTTACTAACGTTCAAAAAGTATTATGGTATCATTAGTTTGAGTTGGATCAACTGTTTAAGCAGTTGATCTTTTTTGATTTTATGAACGGAAGACAAATAACTACAAAGGAGAGAGTGAAACGAAATGAAAAGTAAAGTAGTAAAGAGAATGTTAGCACTTAGTATGAGCGCTGTGCTGGCAGTTGGAATGTTGGCAGGATGTGGCGGATCCGGCTCTGATTCCAGTTCTTCTGATTCTGGTGCTGACAGCAATGCAAGTGCGGAAAGTACAGGGGATAAGCACCTGAACTTTGGATGTTATGTATATTCTATCTCTTATGATCCTGCAGACTATCAGAATGCAGCATGGGACGGTATCCGTCATGGAATTACCGAAGGGTTGTTTAAATTTAAGGATGACCTGACTGTGGATTACAATCTCTGCGATGAATATGAAGTATCCGATGACAAGATGACATGGACCTTCCATATTCGTGACGGCGTGAAGTTTTCCAATGGCAACGACTGTAATGCGCAGGCAGTGGCAGATTCTCTGAATCGTCTTTATACTGTATGTGCTACAGATGCAAAAAGCTCCACACCGGAGACGTATCTGCAGATGGAGTCCATCACTGCAGATGCAGACGCAAATACCGTTACCATTGTTACTTCTGAGCCATATGCGGATATTACCTCTATTCTCTGTTTTCCATTCTACACCATCATTGATGTGGGCGGAGACCTTACAGACGCAGAGCATGATTATACTGCAGACGCTACAACTGTAATCGGTACAGGTCCATATGCAGTGGCTTCCATGGATGAGACAACAAAATGTTCTGAGCTTGTGAAAAACGAAAATTACTGGAATGGCGAGGTTCCATATGACAGTGTTTCCGTAATCTTTATCGAAGATGACAGCACAAAAGCAAGTGCTCTAAAGACAGGTGACATTGATCTGACAGAGAATATTACAACAGCAAGTGATCTGGAGGAATTATCTAATAATGATGAGTTTTATGTATCTAAGACTCCTGGTATGAGATCTGGTTTCGCATATGTAAACTTTAACGGAATTCTTGGCAAGAGTGAGGAGCTGAGAAAGGCAATCTTTATGGCAATTGATGGACAGACCCTCTGCGACGTAACTGTTGGCGGAATGTATACTTATGGACCAGCCGTTCTTCCTTCTACTCTTTCTTATGATTATGAGTCACTGAAAAATGACTATGCATATGATGTGGATGCTGCAACAAAGATGCTGGATGATGCCGAAATCGTGGATAGCGATGGTGATGGATTCCGTGAATTGGATGGCGAGAAAATCACATTGCAGTATATTACTTATACAAACAGATGTCTGAGTGATTTTGCAGAGGCAATTCAGATTTCTCTGTCTGAGATTGGTATTGATGTAAATGTAACTAACACAGACTCTGATACAGAGTGGAATATGATGCAGGCTGGTGAGTATGACCTGTGTGACTCTAACTGGACAACCGTTGGTACTGGTGAGCCAAGTGCGTTCCTGAAAAACTGGTATGGCGGTGACAATGGAAGTGAATTCTATGTAAACAGCGGCGGAACAAACTACTGCTGGTATGAAAACGATGAGTTTGATACACTGTATGACCAGTATATGGCTTCTACAGATGTAGACGAGCGTGCAGATCTGGTTATTCAGATGGAGCAGATTCTGATTGATGACTGTGCTGTATTAGTACATGGATATTACAACAGTACATTCCTTTCCAACGCAGCAAAAGTATCTGGTGCAGATATTCATACAGTAGACTACTACTGGCTGTCTACAGAAATCGCACCGAAATAAAATCAATAATACAAAACAGGTATAGTCGGGAGGTATTGCCTCCCGATTCCCAAATTTAGATAATGTTATCCGAAAGGAGGGGGATCGGTTTGTCTAAGAAACAATTGGGAAAAAGGCTGTTGCAGATAGCGATTGTACTGATTGGTATCAGCTTTTTGACCTTTCTTTTGACCTATCTGGCACCCGGTGATCCGGTACGTACCATGTATGCGTCTACAGGTATTGTACCAAGTGAGGAAGTTATGCAGCAAACCAGAGAAGAGATGGGACTTAACCGTCCGTTTCTGGTTCAGTATGGAGACTGGCTGACCAGCTGCCTGAGAGGGGATTTTGGCACTTCATACTCTTTGAAAAAGCCGGTATTGGATCTTCTGGGCTCCAGACTATGGCCAACTATGAAATTAGCGTTATTTTCTATGATTTTGATGTTGGTGGTTTCTATTCCATTTGGAATGTTGGCAGCAGTAAACAAAAACAAATGGATTGACTATCTGATTCGCGGATTTACTTTTCTGGGTGTATCTGTTCCCAATTTCTGGGTGGGACTTTTGCTGATTTCCTATTTCTGTGTAAAGCTAAAATGGCTGCCAGTGGTTTCTACGGATACAACCTTTAAAAACATGATTCTTCCGGCGGTGACGCTGGCTTTTGCCATGTCTGCAAAGTACACAAGACAGGTTCGTACCGCAGTATTGGAAGAATTGAATCAGGACTATGTGACAGGAGCTCGCGCGCGGGGCGTGAAGGAATGGAAAATTTTGTGGTTGAACGTATTTCCCAATTCTCTTCTACCGCTGATTACAATGCTTGGTTTGTCCATAGGATCTTTGCTTGGCGGTACTGCAGTTGTAGAAGTTATTTTTTCTTATCCTGGATTGGGAAATTTGGCAGTGTCAGCGATTACGTCTTATGACTACCCGCTGATTCAGGGCTATGTATTGTGGATTGCATTGATTTATATGGTAATCAACCTGATCGTAGATATCTCCTATAACTTTGTAGACCCAAGAATGAGAGAAAAGAGGTGATCGGACGATGAAGGATTTTGTTAAGAAGAATAAATCTTTTATCTTCTTTTGCGTATTGGTTCTGTTGGTCGTGCTGGTTGCAGTCTTTGCTCCGTTTTTATCAAGGGGACAGGATCCGGCAGAAGGCATTTTGGCAAATGCGTTGCAGAAGCCAAGCAGTGAGCACTGGTTTGGAACAGATAAGCTGGGAAGAGATATCTATGCCCGTGTTATTTATGGTACAAGAACTTCTTTGACTGCAGCTCTCAGTGTAGTTGTAATCATTTTTGTTGTGGGTACCGTGTTGGGTATTCTGGGGGGATATTTTGGTGGAATTGTGGATACAATCATCATGCGTTTTTCCGATATGATGGTATCCTTCCCGGGTATGGTTCTGGCCATTGCCATTGCCGGTATTCTGGGTGCAAGTATTCAAAATGCAGTACTTGCAATTTCTATGGTGAGCTGGACGAAATATGCACGTCTGGCACGAAGTCTGGTGCTGAAAATACGGCATCGTGATTATGTGGCGGCAGCAGTAGTTTCCGGTTCGAAAACACCTTATATTCTGTGGAAATACATGCTGCCAAATGCACTTCCTACTTTAATTATCACAGCAGCAACTGATATTGGTAGTATGATGCTGGAGCTGGCAGGGTTGTCTTTCCTGGGATTTGGTGCACAGGCGCCCACACCGGAATGGGGACTTATGCTGAATGAAGGCAGGGCCTATATGGCAGTAGCACCATGGTTGATGATTTTCCCGGGTCTTGCAATTTTTATCGTTGTTGTGGTTTTCAACCTGTTTGGCGACAGCCTGCGGGATGTTTTGGATCCGAGAGATGAGTAAAGGAGGAAATGAATATGTTGGAATTAAAAGATGTTACGATATCTTATAAAAACCGACCAACGGTCAAAAACTTCAATCTCAGTCTCGAGCAGGGGAAAATCTGTAGTATTGTCGGAGAGAGTGGAAGCGGAAAGACTACCGTAATTCGTGCGGTTTTGGGTCTTTTGGCCGGAGGCGGCAAAGTGACAGAAGGGGATATTCTGTTTGAAGGAAAATCCCTGTTGAAAAATACAAGAGAAGAGTGGAGAAAACTTCGGGGCACTGACATTTCTATGATTTTCCAGGATTCCGGTGCTATGACGAATCAGACCAGAGTTATTGGAAAGCAATTTGTGGAATATATTCGAACTCACGAGGATATATCAAAAAAGGATGCCTGGGATAAGGGCATCAAGATGCTGGAGCGTATGCGTCTTCCAAGTGGAGATAACATTATGAAAAGTTATCCGTTCCAGTTATCCGGAGGTATGAGACAAAGAGTAGGCATTGCCATGGCAATGACCTTTCAGCCGAAGCTTCTTCTGGCAGATGAGCCTACCAGTGCATTGGATGTGACAACACAGGCACAGATTGTTCGTCAGATGATGGAGCTTCGGGATGAGTATAAGACCAGTATTATTGTGGTAACACATAACCTGGGTGTGGCTGCCTATATGTCGGATTTTATTGTTGTTATGAAAGACGGAGAAATTGTGGATGCAGGCGGTCGTGATCACATTCTTCATCGTTCGGAAAGTGAATATACCAAAGGTCTGCTGGATGCAGTACCGTCATTGGGAGGTGTACGTTATGTTTGATGAGAAAGACCTGATTTTGGACGCAAAACATGTAACACGTAAGTTCCCGGCATCGAATAACCGAACATTGGTGGCATGTAATGATATTAATCTGAAGCTCTATAAGGGAAAAACTCTCGGACTGGTAGGGGAATCCGGATGTGGAAAAAGTACATTCATGCGATTTCTGGTATCTTTGGATACTCCTACAGAAGGTGAGATTTACTTTCATGGAAAAGATATTACAAAGATGAAAGGGGAAGAGCTTCGTCAGAACCGTCAGAAGATTCAGATGGTATTCCAGGACCCTTCCGGCTCCTTTAACCCCAAGATGAAAATCCGTGATATTATTTGTGAGCCGTTGATGAACTTTAACAGAATCAGGAAAAGTGAAAAAGATGCGGTGGCACGTAAATATCTGGAGTTGGTAGATCTTCCCGGAGATTTTGCAGACCGATATCCTCACAGCATGAGCGGCGGACAGCGTCAGCGTATTGCCATTGCCAGAGCCATTGTGCTGGAACCGGAAGTTGTGGTAATGGATGAGGCTACCTGTGCGCTGGACGTATCCGTGCAGAAAACAATCATTGAGCTGATTGTTAAGCTTCAGAAAGAAAAGAATATTGCCATTGGATTTATTGCCCATGATCTGGGCCTGATTCAGTCTTTTGCACATCAGATTGCAGTTATGTATCTGGGAAATATTGTGGAAGTGATTCCGGCAGAAGAATTGAATAAGAGTGCCAGTCATCCATATACCAAGGCTTTGATGGGTGCCATTTTTGATATTAATATGGACTTTACCAAAAAGATCGAAAGTATTGAAAGTGAGGCGCCAAGTCCGCTGGATGTTCCGACGGGGTGTCCATTCCAGGATCGCTGTGAGCATTATATGGAAATTTGTAAGCAGGTGCGCCCCACACGGATTGAGCTGGAGCCGGGACATGAGGTTGCTTGTCATCTTTTTGAGAAGGAGGGATGTCATCTCCATGAGGATCATTGTGATGTATGCAGGGAGATGCCATGAAGAACAATGATCAGAATATGACCAGTGGAAGGATTCTTCCGCAGTTGATTTTATTTGCGCTTCCTTTGTTGGGAAGCAGCCTGGTACAACAGCTGTATAATACAGCGGATTTATTGTTTGTGGGCAATTTTGCAGGAAAAACAGCTGCCGCCGCGGTGGGAAGCAGCGGACTTATTTTTACGTGCCTGATCGGGCTTTTTACCGGAATCTCAGTGGGTGTGGGAATTGTGATTGCCCATGCCTGGGGAGCGGGAAAGAAAGATGAGGCACTGGAAACTGCTCAGACAGCAATGATCATCGGAATTGCAGGCAGCATGATACTTATGATTCTGGGAATTTTGGGAACAGAGAAAATATTGGTTCTGATGCAGACTCCGAAGTCTGTTCTTCGGGAAGCATCTACATATGTTCGCATATATTTTCTCAGCATGATGCCTATGGTGGTTTATAATATGGGAGCCAGCATTTTACGGGCCAGCGGAAATTCCAAGGTGCCATTTTATATTTTGATTGCCGGAGGTATCACAAATATCCTGGCAGATGCTCTGTTCGTGGCGATTCTGCCTTACGGCGTTGTGGGTGCGGCAGCTGCCACCAGTATATCTCAGACAGTATCTGCTGTGTGCATGCTGTGGTATCTGATGAAAGGACGCAGCAATAATCTGCCGTTGACCTTACAAGGTGCCCACATTCAGGGAAGACTGGTGGGCAAGATTTTAAATTATGGACTTCCCGCTGGAATCCAGTCTATTGTGGTAACTTTGTCAAATGTTGTGGTTCAGTACTACATCAATGGTTATGGTGAAGACGCTGTGGCAGCTTATGCAGCTTATTTTAAGATTGAAGGAATGCTGTATCTGCCGATTATGTCTTTTGGACAGGCAATTACCACTTTTGTGGGACAAAATTATGGAGCTGGAAAATACGTAAGGATTCGTAAAGGAACACTGCTGTCAGCTGTCATCGGCTGCGGTGTGACCATCGCAGGAGCCGTACTTGTGCTTCTTGTGCCTGAATCGGTGGTCAGATTATTTATTCAGGATGATATGGTGGTTGCTTATGGAGTTTCTATTTTATTGACCACCTTTCCTCTATACTGGATTTATGCGATTCTGGAGGTGGCGGGAGGTGCTCTTCGCGGAATGGGCTATTCCCAGATTTCTATGATTATGGTTATGTGGGGATTGTGTGGCTTGCGGATTATGTTATTGTTTATGATTAACAAACTGAATTGTGGATTCTCTGCCGTGGCAAAAGTCTATCCCATCACATGGAGTGTGACAGCAGCAGGATTTGTGTTCATTTTTATTATTGTTATGATGAGAAAAAAAGTACAATATAAACGGTAGAGGAATCACGGAATCTATATTAT
>CAMQZX010000209.1 GCA_947039785.1 uncultured Lachnospiraceae bacterium
TCCCTTTGAGTGGGGCGCTGACATTGTGACTCATTCTACCAGTAAATATATGGATGGACATGCCATGCAGGTGGGCGGAGCTATTGTGGACAGCGGCAATTTCGACTGGACTGCTTACGGAGATAAATACCATGGTCTGACACAACCGGATGAGTCATATCATGGAGTTGTCTACACAGAGCGTTTCGGAAAGGCGGCTTATATCACAAAGGCTACAGTACAGTTGATGCGTGACCTTGGCTCCATTCCGTCTCCGCAGAACTGTTTCTTATTAAGTGTAGGTCTGGAGACACTGGCACTTCGTATGGAACGTCACTGTTACAATGCCAGAAAGGTAGCTGAGTATCTGATGACTCATAAGAAAGTATCTTCCGTATCCTTCGCAGGACTGGAGGGAGATAAATATCATGAGTTGGCAAAAAAATATATGCCAAAGGGAACCTGCGGTGTTATTTCTTTTGAGTTAAAGGGCGGAAGAGAGTCTGCTGTGAGATTTATGGACAGCTTGAAGCTGGCAACCATCGCTACTCATGTGGCTGACGCCAAGACCATCGTACTTCATCCGGCAAGCCATACTCATCGTCAGATGAACGACCAGCAGCTTGCAGAGGCAGGCGTATCACCGGGAATGATTCGTTTTTCTGTAGGCATTGAAAGTATTGGGGATATTATTGCTGATCTGGAGCAGGCTTTACAGAATGCATAATGCAGATTGTGCATAGAAATAATGTTTTAAAAAAGTGAGGAATGTAGATGAACAAATATGATGTGATTATTATTGGGGCGGGACCATCTGGTATTTTCTGTGCGTATCGTTTGATGGAGAAAAGACCAGATCTGAAAGTATTAATGATTGAGAAGGGAAGGGCCATTGAGAAACGCCAGTGTCCCAAGAGAAAGACCAAGAAATGCGTTGGATGTAAGCCATGTTCCATCACCACAGGATTTGCCGGTGCAGGAGCCTTCTCTGACGGTAAATTGTCCCTTTCACCAGATGTGGGGGGCAATCTTCCGGAGATTCTTGGGTATGATGAGACGGTAAAGCTTCTGAAAGAATCCGACGATATCTATTTGAAATTTGGCGCGGATACCAAGGTATACGGCGTAGACAAAGAAAAGGAAATCTGGGAGATTCGCAGAAAGGCCATCAATGCCAATTTAAAGCTGATCGAGTGCCCGATTCGTCACCTTGGAACAGAAGAGGGATATAAGATTTACAATCGTCTTCAGGATCATCTGCTGGCAGAGGGTGTGGAGATGAAGTTTAACACCATGGTAACCGATATTCTTATTGAGGAAGGCAAGGTTGTGGGCGTATCTACAGACAAAGAGGAAACCTGTTATGCCGACGAGGTGGTAGCTTCCGTGGGTCGTGAAGGTGCAGACTGGCTCAGCCATATCTGTCAGAATCACAGCATTGAAACTCAGGTAGGAACAGTGGATGTGGGTGTTCGTGTGGAGGTTCGTGACGAAGTTATGCAGTTCTTAAATGAGAATCTGTATGAGGCGAAGCTGGTTTACTACACTCCAACCTTCGATGACAAGGTGCGTACCTTCTGTACCAATCCTTCCGGAGAGGTTGCCACAGAATACTATGAAAATGGTCTGGCAGTAGTAAATGGGCATGCTTATAAGTCCAAAGAATATAAGACCAACAATACTAATTTTGCCTTGTTGGTTTCCAAGAACTTTACAAAGCCCTTCAACAGTCCTATTGAGTATGGTAAGCAGATTGCTCAGATGGGCAACATGCTCTGCGGCGGAAAGATTCTGGTGCAGACCTTTGGTGATTTTAAGCGCGGAAGACGTACCACAGAGGAACGTCTTTGCAGAAACAATCTGATTCCTACTTTAAAGGATGCTGTGCCAGGAGATTTGTCTCTGGTATTCCCCCACAGAATTATGGTAGATATCGAAGAGATGATCATTGCTCTGGATAAAGTTACACCAGGTATCGCCAGTGATGAGACGTTGCTTTACGGTGTGGAAGTAAAATTCTATTCCAACAAAGTGGTTGTGGATAAGGACTTTGAGACAAGTGTGAAGGGACTGCGTGCCATCGGCGACGGCGCATCGGTAACCCGTGGCCTGCAGCAGGCAAGTGCCAACGGACTGAGCGTGGCAGAGAGTATTTTAAAGGCTATGGAAGCATAAGAAGAATAAAAGATAAGTCGGGGGCTGCCGTTGACAGCCCCTTAATCATGGAAAAATTTTTCCTTACAGGCGGCCAAGTGGATTTGGAATGTCCGCTTTACTTTACAAAGAGCAGCAGCCCTGACAGGCAGCCTCTCTTCCGGAAGGGGTTACTGCACAGCCCCCCATGGCTGTTTCGCGCAGGTCCGGTGAAAGCCGTCTTCCCACATGATACATTGCCGCCAGCATCTCATCAAAGGGAATCAGCTGTGGCACGCCGCTTAAAGCCAGTTCGGCAGTTGTCAGGGCGTTGGCTACGCCGATGGCATTTCGATTTTGGCAGGGGTATTCTACAAGGCCGCCGATGGGATCACATACCAGCCCCAGAAGATTCATCAGTGCGGTGGATGCGCCATCCAGACATTGCCGGGGAGTGCCGCCCATCAGTTCCACTGCTGCGGACGCAGCCATTGCGGATGCTACACCTACCTCGGCCTGGCAGCCGCCCACAGCACCGGCTACAGTGGCGTTTCTCATGGCAAGATAGCCGATGGCACTGGAATTATACAAAGCCGGAAACAGGGCATCATCAGAGAGCTGGTATTCCTGCTGGAGGGATAGAAGAACTCCAGGAACTACTCCCGACGAAAAATATTTGTTACGGTGGCGCGGATGGAAAGTTTTTCAAAAGCAGCGGCATTTCCTATCTCCCTTACTTTGTAGTTCAGAAGAGTCTGGAAAGAGGATTGTTCCCTGATGAAATTAAGAAAACCACCGGAATATCCGATGGTTTTCATTACGTAATTTATTTTGTCAACAGCAACATAATCTCGTTGCTGCGGTTGATGAATTTGGTCATTTCATCTGGTGAGAGCTGTTTGTGGCTGATCATGGCCAGGTCATATAACTGCTGGCAGATTAAAGATACGTGCTCTCCCTCCTGATTCTTGGCAACAAATTGAACAAGGGCATTTTTGGCATTTAATACCAGCGTCTGGTTTCCGCCAAACATGGATGGGTCCATACCTGCCATGCCGTACATCTTCATCATATCCTGCATACGGCGGTTTTCTTCAGAAAGTGTCATCATGGAAGAGATGCTTTCGTTTTTCAGATTTTCCACCTTTACTTCCAGATTTTCCTTGCCGAGAGCTTTACGGAACACATCTGTTAGGCTCTTAACGGTTTCTTCATCAATAGTGCTTTCTTCCTTCAGGCTTTCCTCCACATCAGCATCAATACGTTTGAAAGAAATGGTATCATTTTTCTGCTCCAGATGTGTGATGTAAGCGGAGTCAATGTTGTGGTGAAGGATGACAGCGTCTGTGCCGGCTTCCTTAAACATGTTGATGTACTGGCTCTGCTGAATTTCATCGGTTACATAGTAAAGAGTAGTCTTCTCAGGCTCTTTGTCAGAGTCCTCAGAGCTTTCTGCTACCGGCTCTTCTGTCTCGCAGTCTACTACTTCAGGTTCTTCTTCAGGCTTATTCTCTTTGATGAAGTCTTCCAGAGTCAGATATTTATTCTCCAGGTTCTTGTACAGTACATAGTCGTCCATCTTGTCAGCAAACTTGCTGTCCTTGATGCAGCCGAATTTGATAAATGGGCTGATGTCATCCCAGTAGCCTTCATAGGATTCTCTCTGGGTCTTGCACATACCGATGAGCTTGTCAGCTACTTTCTTGGTGATATACTCGGAAATCTTACGAACAAATCCGTCGTTCTGAAGTGCACTTCTGGACACGTTCAGTGGCAGGTCCGGACAGTCGATGACACCTTTGAGCAGCAGTAAAAACTCAGGAATCACTTCTTTGATGTTGTCGGCGATAAATACCTGGTTGTTGTATAATTTGATGGTTCCCTCAATGGAGTCGTACTCTGTGTTGATCTTTGGGAAATATAAAATACCTTTCAGGTTAAATGGATAGTCCATGTTCAGATGAATCCAGAACAGAGGCTCCTTATAATCCATAAATACCTTGCGGTAGAATTCCTTGTAGTCTTCGTCACTGCAGTCGTTTGGATGCTTGGTCCACAAAGGATGGGTATCGCTTAAGGATATGGGCCTTTTGTTGATTTTTACTTTATCCCTGGCCGGGGAGATTTCAATGGTTTCCTTCTCGCCGTTTTCATTTTCACGTTCTTCTGTCCTGGCTTCTTCGTGGATGTGCTCTACAATCACATCGTCGTCACGCAGTTCAGACTCGTCGATGGTCTCATATTGCTGTTCTGCATTGGCTTTGGACAGGAAAATTTCCACCGGCATGAAGGAGCAGTACTTCTCCAGAACTTCACGCATACGATATTCGTTGGCAAATTCCAGACTGTCTTCGTTCAAGTATAAGGTCATCTCACTACCTACGCCGGCCTTGGTGCCTTCGCTGATTTCGTATTCTGTGCCTCCGTCTGACTCCCAGTGTACAGGCTGTGCGCCTTCTTTATAGGAAAGCGTATCAATGTGAACTTCGTCAGCCACCATGAATGCAGAATAGAAGCCCAGTCCAAAATGACCAATCATCTGGTCATCCGTAGTTTTGTCTTTGTATTTTTCCAAAAACTCAGTGGCTCCGGAAAATGCAATCTGTGTAATATATTCTTCAACTTCATCAGCGGTCATACCGATACCGTTATCGATGAATTTCAAGGTTTTTTCTTCCGGATTTACAATTACCTGAATCTGTGGTTTGTAATCATCAGGAAAATCGTACTCACCCATAACCTCAAGCTTTTTTAATTTAGTGATGGCGTCACATCCGTTGGATACCATCTCACGTGCGAAAATGTCGTGATCGGAATAGAGCCATTTTTTAATAATTGGAAGTATGTTATCGCTGTTAATTGACAAACTGCCCTTTTTTGTTGCCATATAAATTCACTCTCCTTAGTTCTGACTTGATTTCTGATGATCGTGGTTAGTTGATTTCCCACGAAGCGTTATCAGTATTCTACTACTACTAGAACATTATGTCAAGAGAAAATCAGCACTCTTTTTAAATGAGTGCTAACAGCCGGCTAAAACTGTTGGAACGCAATTCCCTTTTGTTTGAAAAAGGCCAGCACCATATTATCCCAGATGATATCCAGACTTTTGTCCATGGTAAACAGCCGCAGAGAGGTGCCTGTGGTGCAGGTGAGCTGGGAACCATGATACTGCAGGTTCAGATACAGTCCATTTACATCCTCTGGAGTCAGATCCACACCGCTTTTTGCAATGGCCTGGCTGGTATTTTTTCTGGAAAGCTGGAATACAATTTTAAAGTTGAGAGGGGTGTGTTTGCCTTTGATGATGGAAAGACAAAAGGGCTTTACTTCATGCCAGAGAGAGTGAGTGCGGTGACTGCGGTCCAGGGCTTCCAGGACTGCGTTTTCGAAAAAGTCCCGGTGTAGAGTACCGTCGATGGTGAATGTGTTATAAGTGGTGATGGATGCCTCCACCAGCCAAAATGCGTCAAAAACATCGCTTAACAGCAGTTTATTCATAAAATCTTTTTGATCAATGATGGTAATTGCGATCATGCGGCAGGTTCCTCCTCATTTTTTTCAAAATTTATTATAACATATATTTTTTTTGCGAAAACCCCTTTTCAAATGGCAGTGATTATGGTAGTATAAATGTGGTATTAAAAACTACGTATGATAGAAAAGAGGACGATATGAGTTATAAAATAGTAGTGGATAGCTGTGGTGAGATTCCGCAGGAGTATAAACAGGATGAAAGATTTGAATCGGTACCACTGATTCTGACAGTAGAAGGAGAAGATATCGTGGACGATGAGACTTTTGATCAGGCCTCTTTCCTAAAGAAAGTAGCAGATAGTCCCAATTGTCCCAAATCATCATGCCCGTCACCAGAGAGGTATATGAAGGCATATGATACAGGCGCTGAGCATGTGTACGCAGTGACATTGTCTGCAGAGCTGAGCGGCTCTTACAACAGTGCGCTTCTTGGCAGGGATCTTTTTCTGGAGGAGCATCCCGAAGTGAAGGTACATGTGTTTAATTCCCGGTCTGCATCCATTGGAGAGACATTGATTGCTTTAAAGACCATGGAGTGTGAGGAAGCGGGATTATCCTTTGAAGATACCGTGGCAACAGTAGAAAAGTACATTGAAAGCCAGAATACATTTTTTGTTCTGGAAAATCTGGAAACATTGCGCAAAAACGGACGTCTTGGTAAAGTGAAGGGGTTGGTGGCAACTGCGCTGAAGATCAAGCCGGTGATGGGCGCCACAGAAGAAGGTAATATCTGTCAGCTTGGTCAGGCAAGAGGCATGAACAAAGCCCTCGTGAAAATGGTAGATTTCATCATCCAGAAGACGGCTGACAGCGAGAGCCGGGTTCTTGCCATTTCTCATTGCAACTGCCGTGAGAGAGCAGAGATGTTAAAGGAAGCCATTCAGGAGCGAATAAAAGTAAGGGATATTATGATTTTGGATACAAGAGGTGTCAGCAGCATGTATGCCAATGACGGCGGTATTATCGTAGTGGTATAGCGAAAGCGGGCACAGCGCATCCGATTTTGTCATCTGGTGCATGGCAAAACATTGTTAAAAAATGTGAAATAGTTGTGTTTTGACTTTTATTTTTGAGGCGTCTGTAGTATACTAAATGAAGTATCAGCAAAGGAGACGTGAAAATGAGCCAGAAAAAGGTAGAACAATATAAAAAGGAAAAAGCCAACAGACAACAGATCATGAAGCGGGAGAAGAGAAAAGCAGCTCTGGAGAAAGGCGTTGTGGCTCTTGTACTGGTGGCCATTGTGGGATGGCTTGGATTTTCCGCGTATGGACAGGTTCAGAAAGGTCAAAGTGCTCAGGTGACAGAGACTGTTATGGATGCGTCTGCTATAGACGAATATCTGAATAATCTTCAGGCGACAGAAGCGGAATAGAATTATGGACAAAGAGGGTGTGGGATACTGCATCCTTTTTATTTTGTTCAGAAGATAAGATTGCATCTCTGTGAGGAGTAAATAATAAATTTGTTCTGGCAGGAGTTCAATTGTCTTCCAAGATAAAGGCTTCGGTGATTTGCAGATGTGCGTAAGAGAGAAGAGGATGTTTGAAAGGGGTATAAGGTTCAAAAAAGGAATGCCACAGATGTGACA
>CAMQZX010000210.1 GCA_947039785.1 uncultured Lachnospiraceae bacterium
GTCGGCAGCGTCAGATGTTTATCAGAGACAGATACACTATACAGTCTATATTCGACAAGCATCGACAAAACGCGCAATTTCCATGCTTGGAAAAAAGAGTCATGAATTCCACATCGAATTCGAATTCACAACTCTTTTGTAGTGTCTTATCAAAATATCAATTCTTGTTGTTCCATCACCTGTATCCGTGAAGCCACCATAGTCTCAGACTCATTTCCCCGAAGATGGTCAGCCTTCAGATACTGCATTCCATTTCTGAGACTGGCAGCAATCAAATTTAACACATAGATATTGTCAAATCGATTATAAATAGATTCTCCTCCCAGACCCGTAAGACAGATTAGCTGCGTATTTGTCTTCTTTGCCATATCCATCAGCGGTTTTAGCAGATGAGAAGCATTTGTCTGGGCAAATGGATTGTCCATCACCAGAACCTTTCCTTCGTTTCGGTCGGCAAAAATATCCGAATCATCCTTTCGCATGTAATACAACAGACTGGAAAGAATTACAAAAGCTGATAAAAATCCCTCGCCTCCGGAATTTCTTGCCACCTCTGCCCAGGTAATCGCATACTCCCGCTGTTCTTCAATCTTATAAAGCCTGATCTGTACATTTCCTATTCCAATTATGGTATCATACAGATTTCTGGTGGTTATTCTGGTTCCGAAATATTCCTGGGCATTTTCATTTTTTTCGAAAATCTTCAAGCCCTTCTGAGTAATCTCATCGATAAAGTCCTGCAGGCGAATCCGATACAGCCCTTCATGTTCCTCCCACTGAGGCAGCTGGATTTTCAACATTTTCACCGGCCGTTCACGAATAGTAATGGTAGAATTCTGGTCAATCTTTCCCAAATTCAGATGAACCTCCCGAACATAGTCCTCCAAAAGCTCTGCAATTTTCCCCTTCTCCTTTTCCACCAGGGAAATATCCACTTCCAACTTTTCCATCAGACTCTCATAAGACTGGATCGTTGTATAAAGCTGACCAAGCACGGCTTCTGCATCATAAGACAATTCCAGCATAGCTTCCAGAGGCTTTTTATAGAAATCTTCTTGGAAGTCTTCCATGCGGACCACCTGATTAAGCACCTGTACCAACTGTTCTCTTGTCCTTTGTCCATCTCTCACCTTCTGATTGTAGTCACGAATCAGAATGCCTTTGAAATTGCGCAGTTTTTGTCCGTCCATCTCTCTGAAATCCTGCTCCCAGATTATCTTCTCTTTCGGCTGGAAATCCGTATATTCAGACAGCGCAGTGAGATTTTCATCATAGTTTTGCCGACGCTTTCTCAAAAAATCTGCCTGCTTTAACGCTTCTTTCTCCTGAAAGCGCAATTGATTTTTGCGTGCTTCAAAATCCTGATCCTGAATCTTATCTTTTGGCAGAGGCTCCTGCTTCCCGCATTCAATCTGCATTTTTTCCGTGCGTTCTTTCATCTGCTGGACGATTACTGCCAGTTTGGTGTTTTCTCCGTTCCATAGGGATTTCTTAGCTTCGATTTTGCGCCGTTTGTCCTCCAAAATAACCTCCTGGTGAGATTCTTCCTTACGGCTATAGAAGATTCCCTTCCAGGCATTTTGCTTCAGACGGTACTTTTGGCAAAGATGTTCCAGTTCTTCCCGGGACTCCTCGTATCGGTTTCCCGCTCTTTGCTCCTGTTCCTCCAAATCCTGAATTTCCTGAGACATAGCAGCGGTAATCGCACGATAACGGGCTTCCAGCCTACTGGTTTCTCCGGACTCCATCTCCGTCTCTTTGTAAGATTGATATCGCTGCGCCTCTTCTTTCAACTCCTTCTGTTCTCTAAACAGGCTGTCTTTCTCTGTCTCCAAAGATTTTAGCTGCTCCTGAAGCTTCTCTTTCCTGTTCTCGGCAAGCTGTTTCTTATCCTGCTGCCGCAAAATATTTTTCCTGCACAGTTCCAGCTCTCTTCTGTTTTCACAATAGCTTTCATAAGCCTGACATAGCTGGTCATAATCTTCCAGTCTCCGCCTCTGCCCCTCAATCATCTGCTCTGTCTTATGGATTTCCTTCTCCGACTGCTCTATTTTTTCCTGTAAACCAGCCATTTCCTGCATAGTCTGGCGTATCTGACCATCCAGGGTTTGAAGCTGTACATTCAAATCCCCCAGAAGCTGTTCTGTCTCCTGATAAGTTTCCTGAGTTACTGCCTGATTTTTCACCAGTTCCTGACGCTCAAAATACTCCCGATATTCCCGTTTTCGAATTTCAATAGTCTCCTGTTTCTTTTGAATCTGCCATTCTCTCTCCTGTACCAGCGCACTCAGCTTCTCTTCATCCAGTAGATTCTCATTAAACAGCACATAGAAATTCACCCCGTCCAGCCGAACGATACTGCTGGATTTTGTACATCCTTTTCCCTCCAGTTCTTCTCTGAGAACTATTGGAATTGGAACTGAGGTGTAGAGCTCCCCTGCATGCTGACTTAATTTTTCCAGCTCCTGACGGGACAAAATCAATGCATAGGGCAAAAACGGATGGCTTCGGACCATTTTCTGATTCTTCTCCTCTGAATAACCGTTTTTCTGCAGCCACTCCATTCCGTATATGGCAGGTATCCCCAGCTCTTTCAAAAGTGCTTCAAACTCTTTTGGAAGCTCCAGAATCTTCCCCTGAGTCAACCTTTGATATTCCTTTTGAAGCTCATCCTCTTCCTTTTCCAGTGTTCTTCGAATCTGTTCAATCTCCAGCAGCTTTCTTTTAGAAACCTGCAAAATCTTTTCTCTGGAAAATACATCCTTCTCTTCCAGATTCAGATACCTAAGAATAACCTTTCTTACTTCCAGTTCCTGTTCATAGACAGCCTTTTGTCTCCCGATCTGCTCCCGCAGAGAGGACTTTCGAATCTGCTCCCCGCGCAAGTCTTCTATCTTCCGCTCCATTCCCCGATGTGCGCTCTGAGCCAATTCCAATTTTTTTCTCAAACCAGCACGGTTCCGAATCCCCCCTTCCAGCTCCTGCTCATACTCCTTGCGGCGGATTTCCAGAAATCCAGGTTCATACTCACCCAGGATATTTCGGACAAACTGTTCCTGATAACGGATAAGAAAACGCTCCTCCTGCTGGTCGTAAGCTTCCACTCTGGCTTTCAGCGTTCCCTTTAAAGAAACTGCTTTTAAGATTTCCTCATCCAAAAATGAAATCTTCTCTTTTTCACTGTCAATTGCCCGGACTGTCTGCTCCCGGTTGTCCTGATTTTTCTCACACAGCTCTTCGTTTTTGTTTAAAGCATCTTGATATCGGCACCAAAGTGTATAACCCAGTCGATTCCGCTCCGGCTCCAAATCGGCATCCTTCTGGCGGGATACAAGAAGTTTCTGGCGAATCACTTCCAGCTCCTTGTGATTTTCATCTACGCGCTCCTGCTGCTTCGCACAGAAAAGGAGATACAGCTTCTCCTTAGCCAAATCTGCCTCCCGCTCCAACGCCTCCTGTTCCATGGCAATCATATCCCGGTTACTGAGATGAAATCGCTCCTGGTCTTTTAGCTGGTGGATTTCACCTGAAAGCTTTTCATACTCCACTCTGGCAATTTCCCGGCGAATATTCTCCATATCCTCTGACACACAATTTTCCTGCTCTTTCGTCTCCTCATTTAGGTGTTCCAACTCCATAATAAAGTGAATGATTCGATTCTCCTGACTTTTCTCCTGACGGAAAGCTTCCTGATAGTCCTCTGCTTTCTCCTGGATTCTGGCAGACTCCTCCTTGAAATGACGGATTACATCTCTGCGCTGAATCTTAGACTGATTATCCTTATACTGACCCACATATTTTTCCACAATGGTCTGGAATTCTTTCATTCTGTTCTTATCTTTATTCAGCTTATTTTCCACTGCATCCAGAAACCATTTTTCTACCAGACCTTTCTCATCTTTGCAGTCAGCAAACAGCTCTGACAAGCCGGACTCCTTCAGGTTCACCTTCCTGATGATGGTTTCCCATTCTTTATAATTGATCTGATATTCCTTTAATTTCTCGAAATACTGTCTGGACTGGGCAGAATTGTTCATATCATAGTGAAAGAAGGAAACAGACCTGTCCTTCTTATAGGACTCAAACAGCTGACGGCAGGCGGAAAAGTTTTTGAGTACCATCTCTTTCTTTCGCTTTTCCACCACAGGAAGATGATGGATATCCTGAATGCAAGACTCCCGATACTCACTGATAAAATTGACCATTTCCAGACTGTCCCCGGTCTGTTCCCCAATCACCTGACTTCTGCGGACCATCATTCCTGTCAGCACATAGCCCGCCCCCTGATCCAATGCCCACTCCACCAGAATAAAAGAAGGTTTATTGGTGGTAAAATAGCTGTCAAAGGGGCGGTCCTTGGCATCCCGATACCGTTTATGAACAAAGGGAGCTGTAAGCATCTGCACTAACACAGACTTTCCCCCTCCGTTTCTAAGGGACAAAAGCGTACTCTCCCCATTCAGATGAAAGGTCTCATCACTGATTCGAATGGCATTGTTGTTGTAATTTACATTAATGAACCGAACCGCATTAATTTTACTCATGTTCCGTCACCCCCAATACACGCAGCACTCGCTTATAATTATTCTGGTTCAAAAGATTCCAATCCATAAAGTTGTCCAGTTTCTTGGTTGTTTTGATCATCTCATCCTGCTCCACATATTCGATTAATTTCTGCTTTTGAAGAAAAATCAGGATATGGTGGAGAAATCCCTCCTTGGTGGTCTTAGCCCTGGAACCTTTTTCATCAGAACGAAGGGCTTCATAAGCCTCCAACATATTGGAAAAGGCAATTCCATGACTTTCTTCCTCCTCTTCTGCCATATTGGAAACCCCTTCCTTCAAACGCTGAGAAATACAGTTCTGCAATTCTCCCACACGTATATATTCCCGTGCCTTACTGCTGCTTCCCTGTCCGTCAAAAAATTCCACCAGCAAGGTCAGAATCACAAATTGAGATAAATAGTAGTCTTTATCTGTGCCTGTTGATTTGCACAATACAGATTTAAGCTGGACTTTGGAAAAACCCAGAAAATTATTTTCTTCATGGGGAATCAGATAGATTACGTTGCCGTAACGCTCAATGCTGCTGTCAGCAATCTCTCCCTGGGATTTCACCAGATTCTGAATCACCTCCTGCTCCGTATAAGCCTTATACAGCAAGGCTTCCTCGTCTTCTCTTAATTCATGGTTTTCCAGAAGATAATAAAAAATCTCCTGACTGGTTCTGATTGTATCTAATTCATACGCCATACGATCTCAATCCTTTCGAATCACCCGAATCAACACATTGGAACATCGGATGCTTTTTTTCTCTCCTCTATCATTTTGTACATTGTCAAAAATCACTGTGGTACCGTCCTCAATCCGATAAACCTCTACCTTACGGATATTTTGGTTTTGAGGCTTCTCCTCCACCAGATTCAGAAGCATATCATTTAATTGAAACTCTCCCGTCTGATCTTGCAAAAACTCGCTTTTCTCTTTTTTCAGAGCCTCCACATCCATCTCACGATTTTTAATCAGTTCCACCATAATTTCCTTGAAAATCTCCACGTTAGGAATCAGCCGCTCTCTCATGTCCGGCAAGTCCCTGGCATTTTCGCCAATTTCTTTCAGAGAGATTTCTCCCCTTTCAGCTGCCGCATCCAACAGACTTCCCAAACTTTCTTCATATCGCTTCAGCTTCTTACGTCGAAGTCTCTCCTGCTCCTTTTGCCACTGTTCTTCATCAAAATCAAGCGTCTCCTGCTCATCCTCTTCCTCTTTTTTGCGAACTGGCTTTTGAAGCTGGAAGGCTTTGTTTAGATTGTATATTTTATCCAATTCCTGATTAAACAAAGGACGAAGAAAATAGTCCAGATGTTCCAAAGCGGATGGCTGTTCCAAAATCTTATCGTACAGCTCATTTCTCAGGGAAAATCGCTTGATTAAAGACATCTGTGACAATTGTTCCAGCTCATTGGTATATAAAGCTTTCAGATCAAAATGGCTGCTCAGAATCCTCTGATGCTCGTCAATGGTTCGATTCAAATAAGACTCGATAACCTTCAGATGATTAAGCTTTTCTTCTTCTTTGGGGCTTAGCCGTTTTACATTGATGTTTTCCTCCTCCAACTCTCTGGCCCTGTTTTTTACCATTTCCCTGTAATTTTGAAATTTATCTTTGGTATCACTGATGGTGTCCAGATTTTCCAGCAAAATCTCTTCATAATCTTTCACCGAGTAATTCAAGGCATTCCGCCGAATTTTTCCCATGGCCTCCTGAATTTTCTGAAGTTGGATTCTCAGCAGATTAAAGATATTCTTGATCTCATCTACAGCTTTATCATAGCTTTGCTTTTCCAGATGCATCTGAAAAATCATCTCATGGATGGTCAGCTTCATATTATTTTCAATCTCCAGGGTAGACAAAAGAAGACTGTATCCATCGTCAGTCAAATAGTAAGAAGTGCGTTTCAAATCCTGATCTATGTAGATGATTTTATTCGCCACGTAACTGATGTGCATCATCTGATATGCTTTCTGTTCAAACTCAAACCCATCAAAATACATGGCTTTGCCTTCGTTACACAGAATATTATTCACAACAAAATCGCCAAGCTGGCGGCAATCCTCATACGCCATATTTTTTTCAAAATATTGCATGTTAAGTGTATCGATATAAGCACCGATATCATCCATGGTACAGTTTTCCTCCTTTAGAGACTGCTCCATAATATATAGCATCACTGCAAAAATCAGATTCAACTGTTCATCGTACTTCAAAAATCCATACTGTTTCCAGGTGGTCTTTTGAATACTGTTCTGAATCAACAATGCATATAATCCCACATTTTTCATCCTTCGTGGAAAATTTTTCAAAAACTCATATTGTATCATTTAATTTCCTCTATTAAGATTTTAAAAATCTGTGATATTTAAAATTTCCTGGGGAATATAAAGTTCCTCTTCCAAAAGCCTTCTCATTCTCCCCGCCTGACTTTCTGAAAAATACGAGAAAAATAAGTTCTGTATGCTGCGGTTCTGCTGCTCTTTCGTCTTCGGCAATTGCACCGCCTGGTCTGCTTTTTCCAGCATTTTCTCATAGGCCGGAAGAAACGGACGAATCCGGCAGCTCTTCTCAAACATTCCTGACAGACTCTCATAAATTCCAATCCCCTCATAATCCAAATCACCAAAATAATAAATATTATTATCTTC
>CAMQZX010000211.1 GCA_947039785.1 uncultured Lachnospiraceae bacterium
CCAATGCTGGTTTTGAAGTTTTCGTTTCATGTATGTAGTTTTGAAGGTACACATTGAATAGAAAGTATTCTTTTGGGAATACTGGTAATAGAATATTCCTCGATAGCTCAGTTGGTAGAGCACGCGGCTGTTAACCGCGCTGTCGTAGGTTCGAGTCCTACTCGGGGAGTTGAAAAATCGCAGATATATTATCTGCGATTTTTATTATGCATAAAATTATAACCTTACAGTAGCTATGCTGCTTGTCAGAAGGTCTGGATTCCATCTTTTACAACCAGATTTTCCTTATCCATGACATATGTGTTTGTAACATAGAAGAGGAGGACTTCGTTGATGGTGGAAAGCTGACTTCTAAGCTGTTAAGCTTTCAATCTATTGTAATTGCGTGCCTGGGACATGCGGCTACGCATAGAGGAGCCAGATTTTCTTTCACACGATGAATGCATCCGTTACATTTTACCGCTTTTTTCTCTGCTGTAAAGTGAATGGCTTTATTAGGACAGGCTTTGGCACAGAGACGGCAGCCAATACAGTCCGTGTTGTCTAGGACCACAATACCCGTCTCAGTATCCACAGAATAACAGGATTTGGGACACTTTTCCATGCATGAGGCATCGCTGCAGTGCATACAGGCGGAAGAATAATAAGTAATCTGAATCCTATCTTCGCATACAGATTCCGTCTTGCTGAGGTTTCGGTGACACATCATCTGATCTACGTCGATGTTATTTTCATTGATACAGGCAATGACACAGCTTCCGCAGCCCACGCACAGTTCGGAATGAAATTTAAAATTTACCCGCATATTTAATCACACCTTTCTTATTCGGCATCGGTTAGAACGATAGCTGGGGTATCCGGAATATGGGTCCAGATGTTCTCCGGATATGATACCGTTAACGTCTGCTTTTTTATAATCCTGATAAACAAAAACCACGCCCTCCCGGGCAATATGGGTCAGGTTTGCCTTTAACTGAATCGCTCCTACAGAAGTCTCAACAGAAATGTCATCTCCCTGCTCGATACCCAGACGCTGGGCGTCATATGGATTTAAATCCGCTTTTTCGAAGGGATTTAAATATTTAGTGGTTTTTAAGTCTTGAAGACGGGAATGGAATTCACTGGGAATCCGTCCACCGGAGGTGAGAATAAAGGGATATTCCTCTTGATTCTCTACTTCTACAGAAGGAACATATTTTGGCAAAGGCTCCAGACCGTGAGAATTCTGGAATTTCTCAATGATGGTGGAGTAGATTTCATACTTTCTGGTAGGAGTGCGAAAACCATGGGCTAATACACTTCCTGCCTCGTAGGGCTTGCTTTTAGGGATTTTTACAGGAACCGGGGAGGCTTTCAATTCTTCTAAAGTCAGCCCGGTGCCAACAAGTACATGCCGGCAAATATTTTCATAATCACTGCACAGCAGCGGATCCTCCAGTTCTAAATAAGAAGCCAGTTCACAGAGAATATCTGCATCGGATTTAGAATTATACAGAGGTGCAATGGCCGGTTCCACATAGTTGATATGAGATTTATGCTCGATCAGTTCGCTTCTTTCGTAAGCAGAACAGGCTGGCAGTACAATGTCTGCATAGCGGGCGGCTCCCGTCATAAAAAGATCCACATCTACATAAAAGTCCAGTTTCTTAATGGCTTCCAGAAGCTTGCTGTTTTCCAAAAACATCTTATAGTTTAATCCCAGAGCGAATAATGCTTTTACAGGATAAGGTTTTTCTTCCAGTACATTTCTGGCGAAATCCATCATCTGACATTCGTCAATAATATTGGACCATACAGGAAAACGATCTGTACCGACTTTTTTCCTGGCAGTTTTGCGGCCTTCAAAGGAAAAATCAGGGTTTTTATTTTGCCATACCAGATTATTTAAATAGCCGCTGCCATCCTCGCAGAGGGGACGGGTATCATCCACAAATTTCTTCCATGCCACACAGGGATTGTTAAGACTTTCCACGGAATGTTCTTTGGGAAGATTTCCTCCTTTGCGGTCAAAATTTCCGGAGAGAACACTGAGTGCCATTACAGCTCTGGCGTTGGCTGTACCATTGCTGTGATGCATCAAGGCTGTGTAAGACAATTCAATGGAAAAGCATTCTGCATCTTCAATCATTTCGGCAGCCTGAAGAAGTCTGGATTTGGGGATTTTTGTAATTTCAGATGTCTTTTCAGCGGTAAATGCAGTTACGTAGTCTTTGTATTCTTCAAATCCATAGACATATTTATGGATATATTCCCGGTCGATTTTATTTTGCTGTATCATATGGTTGGCAAAAAAGCAGGCCAGTGCTCCGTCTGTACCGGGGAGCGGACGAAGATGCAGGTCTGCCATGGCGGCAGTAGGGGTATGGCGGGGATCAATGACAAGCAGTTTTCCACCTTGTTTTCTAAATTCATCCAACTTTAAATCCTGATAATTGGTGCTGTGGAAAGGATTATATCCCCATCCAATGAGTAAATCGGAGTTCATCATATCAGCGTTGGCGATAACTCCTGCACTTAATTCACTGGACATGACATAAGATTTGTAGCAGCTGCTGGCCTCAGAACCGTAGTTCAGGGTACCAAAAGAATGTGCCATACGGTGCAGCAACGGCCGGTACCATTTGGAAAATCCACTGTAAAAGACCACACTGTCGGCGGTATGAGTCGTTCGGATTTCCAGTAATTTCTCAGCAATTTCCTTATAAGCTTGTTCCCAGGTGATGGGAATAAATTTGCCCTCTCCCCGTTCTCCTATGCGTTTTAACGGCGTTTGAATACGGTCAGGGCGATAGGCATAGTCCCTTCCGGAGTATCCTTTGATGCAAAGCTGCCCCCGGCTGATGGGGTCGCCTTTTGACGGCTCCAGTTTTTGGATCACACCATCTTTCACCCAAACATCCACACCGCAGCTGTCAGAACAGATGCTGCAGACGCTTTTTTTGATAGTTACTTCCTTGTTTTTATTTGACATACGTTCACCCCATTTTAATCATCATTCATAATCTTAATATAAAGGTACCCTGTCTATAAAACGTCGACCGTTTCGAAAAAATACCTTTTATGGAAAAAAACGTCGATAAAAGCATTTTTCCATGAAGAAATTAACAATTTTCGCTCCCAAAGAGAAGTATCTTTCCTACATAATGCCGAAAGACTGGGCTTTGGATTTCTAAGCATGCAGGGAAGGTTTTTCATTAATCTGCCCATTTTTTGACGAAATATGGACGAAATTGTGGTATAATTACCCACATATTTAAGAAAAATTAGACGTGTAAATCCTATTTTTGTTAAAATCGTCAAAGGAGTTTTTCGGTATTCGACGGATTCGACGGTTTTTCGACATCAAAGGCATTAAATATCAGTATATCATTTTTTACTTTATTAAGGTAGAAGAACGAAAGCACAGGAGGGAAGAGGATATGTTGAAAGACACGTACGCAGAGGTCATGGAATTATGGGAAGTGCCGGAAGAATTTTATGAAGCGGCAAAGCCTATGTATCGGGATTATGAGGCTGCCCTTGCCATGAAGATGGGGAAAAAGGTCTGTTCTGGCACTCAGATTTGTCAGTGGATTATGGAAGAAGGTCTAAAGAATCCAGAGGAACTGCTTTTTGAGAGCTATCAGAGAAATGTATTGAAGAAAAGCGAATTGCCCTCCGGTGAGATGGGATATGTAACTACTACATTTTATGACAGATATCCATTTTTCGCCCAGTACGAGCCGGAAGAATATGCCAAATATTCTCAGGAAATGGTGGACCGTCTCAACCAATGGGATTTGGAAGTGTATTTTGGATATGTGAAAGATACGGTATTGGCTGTGGCTGCAGGAGAGGATGTCCCCATGCATCAGTCTCAATTTCTCACTTTGGAGGAATCCTGGGAGATGATGGACAAGCTGGGCGGTGATGAGTTTATTGTATTTCCATGTAACTGCAAGGCTATGGGACGATGCACAGAGAAGCCCATCAATGTCTGTATCGGCAAAGTGGAGAGAGATAAGGTAAATACGCCTTATGACCGGAAGCTTGGTAAGGTTGTGACCCGGGCAGAAATCAAGGATGTGCTGACGATGACCGATAAAAAAGGTTTGATGCACAGTGGAGAATACGATGGTCTGTGCAGCTGTGATGGCAAATATTGTTATCCGATCAAAGTTGCCAAGACTCTTGGAACGAGATTAAATTACCCGAAATCTCATTATGAAACTCAATGGGATGAAGAAAAATGCATTCATTGCGGAAAATGTACCAAAATCTGCAACTTCGGAGCATTTACCAAAGATGAGAATAAAAAGGTTTCTTTTGATATTGACAAGTGCTGGGGATGTACCATTTGTGCGTCCAACTGTCCGAAGGGGGCAATTACTCTGAAAAAAAGAGCAGATATAGAGGATTGAAGGGGGACTTCAATTAAAAAGAATGATAAGAGCATAAGTGTTGTAATTAAGCGGAAAGGAGGATGGTTTTAAAATTACTTGCGACTGATTGATTTCTCGGATTTTAAAGAAAGGGCCTGATGATCCATATGAAAATAAGAGAAAATCCGGAGAATGATAATAGCCTGTGATCTTATCGTCTTTTCATAGTTACTATTTGCGGCCTTTGCGCTGTGAGCAGAAACTTAAAATAACAAATGAGTGAGGGAGGATATTATGACAATTATTGATAATATCGTAGTAGTGTTATGTTTTATAGGAATAATGTTAATTGGATATTATTTCTCAAAAACATCTCAGGACATGGACAGCTTCTATAAGGCTAACAGAGCGCTTCCATGGTCACTGGTAGTAGGTACTTTGATGGCATCCTGGTACGGTGGTGCCGGAGTTGTAGGTACGGTAGGTTATTCCACCACAATGGGTTTTGCGGGATTCTTCATCTGGTCAATTGGAGCTCATGCAGTGCGTTTCCCGTTGGCTCTGTGGGTTGCTCCTAAGATTTCCGTAAAAGCGAAAGGAACTATGCCGGATCTTCTTCGTGAGCATTATGGAAAATTCGCCGCAGTCCTTGGTGCAATTGCAATTGTAATCACCTGTCTGTCCATCGCCGAAGTAGGTGCGGTAGGATATGTTGGTGAGGCAGCATGGCATGCAAATAAGTTCGTAGTAGCTGCGATCGTGGTTCTTTTCTCCATCGGTGTTACCTGCCTTGGAGGTCTGATGGGTGTTGCAGTTACCGATATGATTTTCTTCTTCCTGATGGTAACTTGTGTATCTTCTGCATTTCCAAAGATGTTCTTTGGCGTAGGCGGTCTGGAAGGTATTAAAGCAGCTCTGGCAGAGCCGGCTCCTGAAATGCTGACTGCCTTTGGTGGTATTCCGATTCCTCAGGCAGCTATGCTGATTATTCTTTGTATCAACCTGTACAAAGACCCTGCATTCTATCAGAGATTTGCAGCAGCCAACTCTCCTAAAACAGGTAAGAGAGCAATGCTTCTTTGCTTCTCTATCTGGCTTTCTTTCGACGTAGTTACTATTATGACTGGTACTATTATCCGTGTGAAGGATGTGGCACTGGCAACACAGCCAGAGGTATCTTACATTAGCATGGTAATTGATAATCTGCCGGTAGTGGCGCGTGGATTGTTTGTAGTTGGTATTTTGGGTGCGATTATTTCCACCCTGGATAGTTATTATCTGATTGGTGGAGAGATTATCTCCAATGATATTATTTATATGCTGAGAGGCGATAAGAAGCTCAGTGATAAGGCAAGTATTAACGTAACAAGAGTTGCCGCAATTATCTTTGGTATTATCGGTCTGGCTACAGCATTTAAATTTGATCGTGTATACGACGGATTGATTTTCCTGAACAGTATCAGTATGACTCTGTTGTTTGTTCCGATCATTGCAGCACTGATGTATGAAGGCAGAAAAACTACTGTTGCCGGCATTGCAAGTATGATCGTAGGTGCAGTGACCTGGATTTACTTTACTTTATTCCCGGTATCGATCGGCGGCGAAAGTATTGATGCAATTTTGATCGGCCTGCCCCTTTCTTTTATCGCTTTCTTAATCGGAAACAGATTTGGTAAGGATTTGACTGAGGAAAGAAAGAAACTTGGTGTAAAATATTAAAGGAGGAATCAATTATGGCAAAACCTGAAGAGAAGAAAACAGAAGAGGAAATGCAGGTAGAAAAGGTTGAATGGATTGGCGTGGACGGCGCCCTGGTATTGCTTTATATTGTCTTGGCTTGTATCTATGGATATGGAATCCTTAACAGTGTAGATTTTATTATAGGTATTATGGCTCCTGGAATCGCAATCTGTATTACAGTAGCTGTATTCCTGAAGTATTGTACAGAGGTATTCTCATTTGCCACTGGTAAAAAAGGAAAGAAATAAGGTAAGATAGAATGACTAAGAATATTGAATGTTTTCCCATTAAGATGAGCGAAGAAGAAGCACTTAGAATTGCACGGGGCGGAAAGAACCCAATTGTGAAGGGAATCTGGGGAAATAAAAAGATTAACCTTCGCGTGATGTATCTGGAGAGTCGTTATATTATTTATGAGATGACTTACAGAGACAATGCCATTGTGAGAGCTTTGAAGAAAATGAAGGAGCCTCAGAAGCAGAATATCCGTGTGATGGTAGAAGCTACCACTTGTTCCGCTTCTTATACAGAAGATGATATTGTGACAGAGATGAAGGAAGTGGATGAAAATGATATCCAGGAGACTTATTATACAGACAAGCGTCTGACTGACTGCGGTGCTATCATGGCTAGAAGAATGGTACGCCGTCATGTGGGAAGAAATCTTTCCATCAAGCCGTTGGAAATGCGTAAAGTATATCGCCCCTTCTACATCGCGATTTATGGGGATATGGTAGAAGGAACCAAAGCGAGATATATGCCCATCGCAGCCGATGGAAATCTTGTCAGCAGAACTTTCTAAAATTTATATTCTGAGTTGGTAATTTGCCTCCGGCAGTTGGGTTTTGTCCCGTTGCCGGAGGCTTTTTATTATATAGAAAAACTCTTTGCAATTTCCTATATAATAAAAAAACCCTCCGGGCAGGACTCTTTCTTAGGATCAAAACATTGAGCAATACTACCAAAAGGGAGAAGAGAAAATTGATATAATTTACGAAAAAAAGAATCCTTGCAAAAATCCATTGACTTTTATCTGTCTCTTATA
>CAMQZX010000212.1 GCA_947039785.1 uncultured Lachnospiraceae bacterium
TATTTATTCTATGGGAATATCCCTCCGGCCATCCCTATAATCTTAAATGGAGCGCGCCAATGTGCTGGCAAGTGGTCAGTAACCAGATTGATTATTTCAGTGAAGATGGAGGAACAAATATGATTGATTTAAGAAAGAATGAAACAGCCCTGGAACATAACATTCAGAAAGCAAGAGAAAATAACATCATTATTCCTACGATTGCTCAGATGAAAGACCCGGACAAAATTCCGGAGAAAATCAAAGAGCAGTTGAAAAATGTCGGTTTATGGGACGTAAATCCGATAAATCTTTTCCGTATCTCCTGGAAAAATGAGCGTAAAGAAAGCGGCGGTCTCTATGGGAACAGCAATTATATCGTTCTGCCATCTGAGTTAACGGGTGTAAAGGCGAAGATTATCTGCATGATCGGCAAATGGTTTCCCACAGGCTGTCATAAGGTGGGTGCCTCTTTTGGGTGTCTGGCACCGAGACTGATCACAGGTCAGTTTGATGCCACAAGGGATAAAGCAGTGTGGCCTTCCACCGGTAACTACTGCCGCGGCGGCGCATTTAACTCCAAGCTTTTGGGTTGTGATTCTATTGCAATTCTTCCGGAGGAGATGAGCAAAGAGCGTTTTGAGTGGCTGTCTCAGATTGCAGGAGAGGTCATTGCCACACCGGGATGCGAGAGCAATGTAAAGGAAATCTTTGATAAGACTTGGGAACTGCGGAACACCCGCGACGACATAATGATTTTTAACCAGTTTGAGGAGATGGGTAATTATCTGTGGCACTACAATGTAACAGGAAGTGCCATTGCAGATGCTTTTGAGGATATGAAGAGTGAGGGCGATCGTTTCGCTGGCGCTGTCTTTACATCCGGTTCTGCGGGAACAATGGCGGCAGGAGATTATCTGAAGGAGAGGTATCACGGTGCCAAGCTGGGGGTAGGCGAGGCGTTGCAGTGCTCCACACTCCTGGACAATGGCTTTGGCGGACACCGAATCGAGGGTATCGGTGACAAGCACGTTCCGTGGATTCACAATGTAAAGAATACCGATATGGTCATCGATATTGACGATGAAGATTCCCAGAGACTGATTCGATTTTTCAACGAGCCTCTCGGAAGAGAGTATCTGAAGAAGGAAGTGGGGGTTGCACCCGAGCTGGTGAATATGTTGGATTACTTTGGAATCTCCGGAATTGCAAATATGCTCTGTGCTATTAAGATGGCAAAGTATTATGAACTGACGGAACACGATGTAATTGCCACAGTTATGACAGATTCTGCAGTGATGTACGGTTCCCGTATCAAAGAACTTCAGGAGGAAACCGGTGAGTATACAGCTGCCATGGCTGCTGTGGATTATCATACACATATCCGTTCCATCAAGACAGACTACATGGAAGAGCTGACTTACCGTGGACGAAAGAGAGTACACAACCTGAAATATTACACCTGGGTAGAGCAACAGGGAAAAACTGTGGAAGAGTTAAATGCCCTTTGGTACGACGAAGATCATACCTGGGGTGCCGTGCGCAGACAGGCGGCAGAGATTGATGCCCTGATTGAAGAATTTAATGAGCGGACTGGCGTTCTGGCAAAATTATAAACGTAAAATCATTGAAATCAATGAATGGAGGAGAGCATGATGAAGAATGTAGTTTCTGCCGTATGTGTAAAATGCGGTGCGGAACATGAGGCAGATCCCAATGTGACCACCTGTAAAAAGTGTGGCGGTATGTTGGATATCAAATACGATTATTCCTATATCAAATCGCGAATTTCCAGAGAGAAGCTGGCAGAGAGAAGAGAAAACACCATGTGGCGCTATATGGAATTTCTTCCGGTCGCCGGGGAGAGTAAGGTGAATAAGCTACGTGTAGGCTGGACTCCATTTTATGAGGTTCCCAGACTGGCGGAACAGCTGGGCATCGGAAAGCTTTACATCAAGGATGACGGGATTAACCCGACAGCCAGCTTAAAGGATCGTGCTTCTGCCATGGCAGTTGTAAAGGCAGAGGAGGCAGGCGTGGACACCATTGCCTGCTCCTCCACCGGAAATGCAGCTTCTTCACTGGCAGGAAATGCGGCAGCGGCAGGCTTTACCACTTACATTTTTGTGCCGGAGCGGGCACCCAAGGGCAAGGTGGCGCAGCTTATGATGTTTGGTGCCAACGTGATCAGTGTGAAAGGATCCTATGAAGAAACCTTTGAGCTGTCTGCTCAGGCCATTGAACGGTGGGGATGGTACAATCGAAATGCGGCCATCAATCCATTCCTGATGGAAGGCAAGAAAACAGTGGCTTTGGAAATTGCAGAGCAGATGAACTGGGAAATGCCGGATTATATTGCCATTTCTGTGGGAGATGGATGCACCATCGGAGGTTTGTGGAAAGGCTTGAAGGATCTGTATGCGGCAGGCTTTATTGACCGTCTGCCTCAAATCATCAGTGTGCAGGCTGAAGGCTGCTGTCCATTAAATCATGCTATCCAGGAAGGGAAGGACTGGGAGCCAATGGAAGAAAACACACTGGCAGATAGTATTGCCGTCGGTGTTCCCAGAAATCCGGATAAGGCATTAAATGCCATCCGGGAATCCAGGGGAATCCCAGTTAACGTATCCGATCAGGAAATTCTGGAAGCCATGAAGCTTTTGGGAAGTGTGGGCGTATTTGCGGAGCCGGCGGGAGCCACCGGAGCAGCAGGTGTGAAGAAGGCAGTTGAAGGAGGATTGATTCCAAAAGATGCTTCCGTAGTCAGTGTTGTTACCGGAAGCGGACTAAAAGACGTGGCAAATGCCATGAAAGCGGCAGGAAATCCTATTATTATTGAACCGGAAATGAAATTACTACTTGATGTATTCAGGGGTAAAGGGTTACAATAAGGAATGTGTTAAAAATAAAACAATAACACGCTCAGGATTTCGGGAGCACAATGTGCGGAGAAATCAGTGTGTCATAACATTTGAAGGAGGTATGATTATGTCAGAAGGAAGAATTTATAATTTTTCAGCAGGTCCTGCCGTTTTGCCGGAAGAGGTTTTAAGAGAAGCTGCTGAAGAGATGATGAACTATCGCGGAAGCGGTATGTCTGTAATGGAGATGAGCCATCGTTCAAAGGTATTTGACGATATTATCAAAGAGACAGAGCAGGATCTCAGAGATCTGATGGGCATTCCAGATAACTATAAAGTGCTGTTCTTACAGGGAGGAGCTTCTCAGCAATTTGCAGCTATTCCAATGAATCTGATGAAAAACGGCGTAGCTGACTACATCGTTACAGGACAGTGGGCAAAGAAAGCGTATCAGGAAGCCTGTAAATACGGAAAGGCAAATAAGATTGCCTCATCTGAGGATAAGACATTCTCCTATATTCCGGATTGCTCCGATCTGCCAATCAGTGAGAATGCAGACTATGTATACATCTGTGAGAACAATACTATTTACGGAACCAAGTTTAAAGAACTGCCTAACACTAAGGGAAAGATTCTGGTAGCCGATGTATCCTCCTGCTTTTTATCTGAGCCGGTGGATGTGACAAAATATGGTATTATCTACGGAGGTGTTCAAAAGAATATCGGACCAGCTGGTATGGTAATTTCCATTATCCGTGAGGATCTGATTACCGATGATGTATTACCAGGTACTCCAACGATGCTGAAATTTAAGACTCAGGCAGATGCAGATTCTCTGTACAATACACCGAACTGCTATTGCATCTATATGTGCGGTAAGGTCTTTAAATGGATTAAGAAAATGGGCGGACTTCAGGCAATGAAGGAGCATAACGAGAAAAAGGCGAAAATTCTCTACGATTATCTGGATGAGAGCAAGATGTTTAAAGGAACCGTGGAGAAGAAAGACCGTTCTCTGATGAATGTACCTTTTGTCATTGGTGACGAAGAGCTGGAGAAGAAATTTATTGCAAAATCCAAGGAGGCAGGCTTTGAGAATCTGAAAGGACACAGAAGCGTAGGCGGTATGCGTGCAAGCATCTACAATGCAATGCCAATTGAGGGTGTAGAGGCATTGGTGGCATTTATGAAGAAATTCGAAGAAGAAAATTCATAAATCTGCATACCATATGCTTTAAAAGAGTAGTATTTTATATAAGCAATGTATGTCAGCCTGCAAACAGGTGCCGTGGGCATGTCAGAAGGAGCGCTGGGGCGTAAGTTCTGATTTGCAGGATGCCAGAGCATTACTGTCGTATACACTTATACATAAGAAAGGGGTGTTTTTATGTATAGAATTTTAGCAACAGACGGCATGGCGAAAAGTGCAGTGGCCAAACTGGAAAGTATGGGCTATCAGGTAGTTCAGGAATTTTATGAACCGGATGTTTTAAAGGAGAAGGTAAAGGAATTTGATGCAATCGTGGTTCGTTCTGCCACCAAGGTTCGGGTACCCATCATCGATGCTGCCGCAGAGGCGGGAAGATTGAAACTCATTATCCGCGGCGGCGTAGGTGTGGATAACATTGACGTAGACTATGCCCGTTCCAAAGGAATTCTGGTGGAAAATACGCCCAATGCAAGCAGTGCCTCCGTGGCAGAGCTGGCAATTGGACATATGTTTTCACTGGCTCGCTTTATCGGTATTGCCAATGTGACCATGCGGGAAGGCAAATGGGAGAAGAAAGCCTATAAGGGAATTGAGTTGTCAGGGAAAACCCTGGGAATCATCGGAATCGGAAGGATTGCCAGAGAAACCGCCAAACGTGCTGCTGCTCTTGGAATGCGGGTGATTTACACCAACCGCAGCGGCCATAAGCCGGAATACGATCCCTTTGAGAGAGTGGAGTTGGATGAGCTGCTGGCACAGTCAGATTTTATCTCTTTGCATATGCCGGCAGTGAAAGGACAGCCGCCTCTGATTGGGACTGCTCAGATTGCCAAAATGAAAGACGGTGCATTTTTCATCAATACATCCAGAGGCGCTCTGGTAGACGAAGATGCACTCTGTGATGCTTTGGAATCCGGAAAGCTGGCCGGAGCAGGTATTGATGTGTATCAGGAGGAGCCTTGTAAGAATCAGCGTTTGATTCAAAACCCCAAGGTTTCTCTGACACCCCATGTGGGAGGCTCCACCAGAGAAGCCCAGAACCGCATCGGGGAAGAAATTGTTCAGCATATTATTCATACATTTCAGTAACGGAGGAGAAAACAATGGCAGTATTTCGACCATTTCAAGCAATACGCCCAACCCCCGGGCTGGCATCCAAGGTGGCGGCCCTTCCATATGATGTGATGAACAGCCAGGAAGCCAGAGAGATGGTTCAGGGCAATCCTTATTCTTTTCTTCATGTAGATAAGGCGGAGATTGACCTGGATCCATCTATTGATATTTACGATGAACAGGTTTACGAGAAGGCGGCTTTCAATCTTAGAAAGATGCAGGAGGACGGTATTTATATTCAGGATGAAAAACCCTGCTTCTACATCTATCAACAGATTATGGATGGTCGCGCCCAGGCGGGAATTGTAGGGTGTGCTTCCATTGATGACTATCTGAATGATCATGTAAAAAAGCATGAGCTGACAAGAGCAGATAAGGAAGCTGACCGTATTCATCATGTGGACACCTGCGATGCCAATACCGGTCCCATCTTTTTGACCTATCGTGCCCGGGAAGAGATTTCCGGTATGATGAAAGCCTGGATGAGGGAACATGATCCAGTTTATGATTTTGTAGCAGAAGATGGTATCACTCACACAGTATGGGTGATTGACTGTGAGGAATCTATTGAGAAACTGCAGGAAAATTTTGCAGCAGTTCCTGACTTTTATATTGCAGATGGCCACCACAGAGCAGCCTCAGCAGTGCGGGTTGGAGAGCGAAGAAGAGCCGCACATCCGGAATATACAGGTAAGGAGGAGTTTAATTTCTTCCTGGCAGTATTGTTTCCGGATGAGGAATTAAAGATTTTGGACTACAACCGGGTGGTTCACGATTTAAACGGCAATTCCAAAGAAATATTTATGGAAAAATTGTCTTCTATCTTTGAGATTTCCCAGTATACCGACGGTATGTGCAAACCCCAGGAGAAGCATTCCATAGGAATGTATCTGGATGGAGCGTGGTATCTGCTGAGGGTAAAAGAAGGCTGTTATGACTCTAACGATCCGGTGGAATGTCTGGATGTGTCCATTTTGCAGAAAAATGTATTGACACCCATTCTGGGAATCGAAGATCCACGTACCAGTGAGCGCATCAGTTTTGTAGGCGGGATCCGGGGACTGGGAGAATTGGAAAGACTGGTGGACGGCGGATGGGCAGTGGCATTTGCCATGTATCCTACAGGATTGGATGACTTGATGAACATTGCCGATACTAACAATATTATGCCGCCTAAGTCAACCTGGTTTGAGCCAAAACTAAGAAGCGGAATCTTTGTTCATAAATTAAGTGAATAGAAATTTATATAATCCATAAGAAAAACAGGGGGAGCATCCTGGCAGATGCTCCTCCTGTTTTTCTTATCTCGCCACATTATTTGTTTACGTCGATGTAACTGTAAAGAGTATATTTGGAAATTCCAAAATAACTGGCTACCTTATCACCTGATTTTGTAATCAAAAATGCTCCGGAATCATTTAAAAACTGAATGGCAGTTACCTTGTCATCCTTGTTCATGAGAGCTACAGGCTTACCCACTAATTCCACGGATTCCTGGATGAGCTGATCCAGAAGTTCATTGACACTGTGGGTGATTTCTTTGGGCTTTTGCATTTCATTCACTGGAGTAACCAGGGAGTGCAGTGCACTTTCAATCATAGTCAACTTGGTGATATCGTAATTGATTCCAAGTATGTAGTGAATGACTCCGTTTTCATCACGAATAAACGTGGTGCTGGATTTTAAAATGCGTCCGTCAGAGGTCTTCATCAGGTATCCGGACCGATCTTCTAAAGAATCCGGGTCCTTATGGATTGCGTCAAAAACCACACTGGAAGGACCGTCACCGATTTTGCGGTTGGTGATATGGCCGTTGGCAATGAAAACAATGGAATGCTCTGGGTTTTGGGTCTTCAGGTCATGGATTACAACTTCACAGTCCGGGCCGAATTCTTCGGCGATTGCAGTGGCGATTTGCTTTAGAATGGCTAAACGTCCCATGGGTTTCCCTCCTTTTTGGACTTATATGTTTTATCATAACAC
>CAMQZX010000213.1 GCA_947039785.1 uncultured Lachnospiraceae bacterium
AAGATAATTCTAAAGTTATGCAAGCGGATATTCAGGATTTAAAAGATAATTCTAAGATTATGCAAGCGGATATTCAGGATTCAAAAAATAATTCTAAAGTTATGCAAGCGGATATTCAGGATTTAAAAGATAATTCTAAGGTTATACAAGCAGATGTTCTGGATCTAAAAGATAATTCTAAAGTTATGCAAACAGATATTCAGGATTTAAAAAATAATTCTCAGATTATGCAAGCAGATGTTCAAAATTTAAAAGATAATTCTAAAGTTATGCAAGCGGATGTTCAGGATTTAAAAGCAAACTCTCAGGTTATACAAGCGGATGTTCAGGATTTAAAAGCTAACTCTCAGGTTATACAAGCAGATGTTCAGGATTTGAACTCCAATTCCCATGCTCTGCAAGTAGATATTCGAGAAATAAAAGTAATTGTAACGAAAAACTACAATATGCTTGAAGAATTCTACGTAAACCAAAAGGAACATAACACTGATGTTTCAAACAAGTTAGCAATTATTCAAGGTGAACTTGATATGCATAATATGCAAATTGCCCGAAATACCGCTGACCTAAGACGTTACAAATAACACTAAATATTTATACATATCAGAGTGGAAAGCCTATTAAATTGCCAAGGACTTTGCACTCTTTTTTTCTTTATGAAAAGAAATATTATGTCCGCTGCTTAATATCTCATCACATCCTTCACAGGGGCGCATACAAACTGCACGACTCTTGATGCCAACACTAAAGTTGGATCAATGTTAGAATTTTTAAAACCTAATAAAACATATTGTAGCAATTTGCCATTTTTGCAAATAGCTTTTCAGATGTTGTTTGCGCACGTGAGTTGGATTCTCCTCAAACAGTATCCATTGACATTGTAACTCCATATAAAGAAACTCTTTCACCTGCTGCCAGAAAGTTTCCTGCAATGTCAAAACAGTTTTTCTAAAATAATAACCAAAATAAGTGCCTCCAAAAATGATGCGAATGTATGGCAGGGTTTCTGCTGATTCATACAACATTTTTGCGGCACTTATTTTTATTATAGCTCTTACTATATTTTTACCTGGTAAACCAGTCTAACACATTAAGTTGTTTAATCCCATTGTGGGAAACCATGTTTTCCCGCTTAAACGCCTTACTTAAACGGCGTTCCATACAAATCGAATGGTGTGCTCTGATACACATAATAATTCAGCCAATTTGTATATAAATTATTTGCAGTTGCACGCCACATTAGGTCGGGCTTATGCTCCGGGTTGTTATCTTTATAATAATTTACTGGTACCTCAATGTGAAGGCCTTTGGAGAGGTCTCTTTTGTATTCTCCATCCAGTGTCACGCGATCATACTCAGGATGACCCATAACGAAAATCTGTCTGCCTTCTTTTGCCATGGCAAGAAACAGACCAGCTTCTTCAGATTCTGCCAGCACAGTCAGGTCTTTACACTGGCGAATCAGCGCCATAGGCACATCAGTGTGTCTGGAATGGGGCGCCAGAAATGCATCATCGAATCCTCTTACCAGTGGAATCTTCCGGTTGGATACCCGATGCCAGAATAAGCCGAAAAGTTTCTTATCCAGCTGAACCTTGGGCAAGCCAAAGAAATGATACAGACCTGCCTGAGCTCCCCAGCACAGGAAAATGGTGGAGGTAACATTATTTACGCTCCAGTCCATAATCTTCACCAGCTCATCCCAGTAATCCACTTCTTCAAACTCCATCTGCTCCACAGGGGCACCTGTGATGATCAGACCATCAAATTTCTGGTTTTTCAGCTCCTCAAACTTCTGGTAGAATTTGTTTAAATGACTGCGGGAAGTGTTTCTGGCCTCATGGGTGCTGACTTTCATAAAGGTCACGTCCACCTGCAGCGGTGTATTTGACAGAGAACGCAGCAGCTGCAGCTCTGTCTCTTCTTTCAATGGCATCAGGTTTAATATGGCAATCTCAATGGGACGTATGTCCTGATGAATTGCGCGAAATTCGTCCATCACAAAAATATTTTCTTTCTCCAATATCTCTTTTACTGGTAAATCATTTTGTATTTTAATTGGCATTTTCTTCATCCTCCCTTTCTTTACACGTCCAGATTTCACCGGAAACTGCTCATAAAGCTTATTCCTCATACATAGCGATTAACGTTTCTTCAGAAATAATGGGAATTCCCAGTTCCTTAGCCTTCTTATTTTTGGAAGAGTTGGACGTTGTGTCGTTGTTGATCAAATAGTTTGTCTTAGAGGTGACAGAGCCTGTGACTTTGCCGCCCTTGGATTCGATCAGTTCTTTTATTTGTGCCCGATTGGCAAAGTGATTGACACTGCCGGTAATGACAAAGTTCAATCCGGCAAATATCTGCTTATCCTGGATTACCACCTGCTCAATCTCTAAATGAGTCAGCAGGTGGTTCAGCATTCGTTCGTGCTCCGGGTCTGCGAAATATTCTATGAGACTCCGGGCAATCACCGGTCCGATGCCATCAATGGCACTGACATCTTCTGCATCTGCCTTCCGGATCTGATCCACATCGTAATCAAAGGCTTTACAGATTAACTTGGCATTTGCCAGACCAATATTTAAAATTCCCAAACTGTAAAGCACTCTTGGCAATGTGGTTTTTCTGGATTTTTCAATGTTCGCCATAAGATTATCATAGGATTTTCTTCCGAATCCCTCCATCTCCACAATCTCATTCTCATATCGTGACAGCTCATAAAGATCGCCAAAATCCTTCAAAAAACCTTTTGCTATAAATTTCTCCAGAGACGCTTCCGATAAACCATCAATATTCATGGCATCTCTGCTGACAAACAGAGTAAATGCTTTAATTTTCTTCGCCGGGCATTCCCCATTGATACAGTACAGCGATTCCACATCATTTTCCTGCTTAATCTTCGTTGGTCCCTGACAGACGGGACACTCCGTAGGAATCTCAAGATTTCCGCTTTCCGTCAGATTTCTGGCAATCTGGGGGATAATCATATTGGCTTTATACACTTCGATCTTATCGCCAATTCCCAGCTTCAGCTCCTTCACTATACTGATGTTGTGCACACTGGCACGACTCACTGTAGTTCCTTCCAACTCCACTGGCTCAAAAATAGCTACCGGATTAATCAGTCCTGTTCTGGAAGCACTCCACTCCATCTCTTTTAACGTGGTCTCTCGGATCTCATCTGCCCATTTAAAAGCAAAAGCATTCCGCGGGAATTTAGAGGTGCTACCCAGAGATTCCCCATAGGCAATATCATCATAAATGGCTACCAATCCATCGGAGGGGAAATCATTTTGGGCTACCTGATAGGAAAAGTATTCCATGGCTTCATCCAAAGAAGCTGCCGTCACCACCCGATACTCTACAATCTGAAATCCCTGACTGGCCAACCAGTCCATCTGCACCTGCCTGGAGTTCTCAAAATCCATATCTTGTGCGCTGACCAGAGCAAACGCATAAAAACGCACATTTCTTCCTGCAGTAATCTCATTGTTCAACTGCCGCACAGAGCCACTGCAGAGATTTCTTGGGTTCTTGTATTTGGCATCCACATCTTCAATCTCTTCATTGATTCTGGCAAAATCAGAATACGTAATAATGGCCTCTCCTCTGAGCACCAGCTCCCCCTTATAAGGAATCCGAAGAGGCAGGTTGACAAACTTTCTGGCATTGTTGGTGACTACCTCTCCCACCACACCATTTCCTCTGGTAACTGCCTTATAAAGCTGTCCATCTCGATAGGTAAGCACAATGGTCAGACCATCCATTTTCCAGGACAGAAGTGTCCTGTGATTTCCCATGAAGCTTCGCATTCCCTCCACGTCCTTCGTCTTATCCAGTGACAGCATGGGACTTCCATGGGCCTCTTTGGGAAGCTCATCCAGAGATTCATACCCCACGTTGACTGTGGGACTGTTGGAGAATATGGTCTCCGTCTCCTCCTCCAGTGCTCTCAATTCGTCGTACAGAGCATCATACTCATAATTGCTCATAATCTCCCTGTCTTCCTGGTAATAAGCCTTACCAGCCTGATTCAGAAGCTCTACAAGCTCTTTCATTCTGTCTAATCTGTCCTGCTTATTTTGCATGTTTTCCTCCATACAGATCTCCCGTGTATTGAACTGTGGTATTGGATGAATTTCGTATCATTCTGTACAATACCTTCTTCTCCTGAGCCGTTACCTCCCGATATTCTCCCGAAGACAAATCTCCCAGCTCAATGTTCATCACGCGGATTCTCTTTAATTTCATCACACGATATCCCAGGTATTCACACATTCGGCGAATCTGGCGGTTCAACCCCTGGGTCAGAATAATCCGAAAGCTTTTCTTCCCTGTCTGATAAATCTGACAGGGTCTTGTGATGGTATCCAAAATGGGAACACCGGCAGCCATTCTCTTTAAAAACTCCGGCGTAATCTCCTGATTCACCTTCACCACATATTCCTTTTCATGAGCATTTCCGCTGCGCATGATTTTATTCACGATTTCTCCCTGATTGGTCATCAGAATCAAACCTTCCGAATCCTTGTCCAATCTGCCCACCGGATAGATTCTCAGGGGATAATTGATGTAATCTACAATATTGTTCTTCTCTCTCTTCTCGGCAGTGCAGACAATGCCCCTGGGCTTGTGAAAAGCCAAAAGCACTTCTTCTTCCTGCTTTCGCACCTGTTTTCCCTTAACACAGACCTTCTGCCCTTCCTGGATCTGATCGCCAAGTCCCGCAACCCGACCATCAATGGTCACTTTCCCAGCAGAAATCAGACGATCTGCCTCTCTACGGGAACACACCCCTGCCTCGCTTAAAAATTTATTAACTCTCATGTAATCTTCTCTCTCATAACATTTGACGTACTAATCATTATATATAATTTACACACAATTCGCAAGTGATAGAGCCCTGCAAAATCCATTACTTATGCCAAAAACGTTACTGTTCACTTCGTTCCCAGCAACACGCTGTGCGATGCACAGAAATGATGCATATTGCATCATTTCGCGCTGCATGTCTCGGGATTTTGGTGCCATCAGCCCCAAAACTATGATCATTCATTCTTTAACACGCATGCTTGATAATGATAAAAGGCGCAAACCTATGGTCTGCGCCCTTTGTGCCTCAGTATCCCAGTACTCACCATCCGGCTTTCCTGAACCCTCTATTCAATTAATCTAAATACTCGTTGTAAATGTAGCCGGTCTGCCCGTTATAATTCACCTGAATCCACAGGCCATCTTCACCGGTTTTCTCCAGCTGTTCGCCCACATCGAGAACTCCAATCACCTCGGATTCTCCACCTGGAGCTGAACGGATATTACATCCATCATTGGCAGTTACCATTATTACATCCTGATTCTCCCCTGTACCACTTGCGGATGCCTGGCTGCTCTCTGTTCCCAGATTATCAAGAAACTCTTTTAATTCTGGATCTGAATCCTGCGCCTGCTGATATGCTTTCTCCGTATCAGATATCAATGTCTGTACATCCTCATCCAGAAGCATCTTCGATACAAAAGCTTGTATCTCGGCATCGTCTTCGGCGTCTTGAGATATTTTATATTCGGATTCATCTTTGACCACATATAGCTGACTTAATGCAGGTACTGGTGTGGCAACACCAGTGCATATGTAATTGTACTTGGCAAATACTACATACGTATCATCTGCCATTCCCTTCTTTGTGTATACCTCAACATTGCTGTAACCGTCAATATATTGAGAATTCTCAATCTTGGCCTCCTCTGTGGGGTCAAAGTTATCAACTAATGTCTTTAAGGTAGTCACGTCCCGTTTTCCCAACGCATCGTAGTATGACTGAATTAATGTATTCACCTCGGGATAAGCATTTTTTTCCAGTGGATCTGAAGGCGTTTCAGTAGGGGTTGGCGTATCTGTGGAATCTGCATTGGCAGCGTCCTTATCAGACCCGTCATCCATCTGCTCTTGCTTGGTATCGTCACCGCTATTAATTATACCGGACACGGCTCGGACTCCAAGAAAGATTAGCAGCAGCAAAATCAGTATTCCGCCGATCAACATGATGTATCGGAGGTTATCTGACAGCCACTCTCTGAAGTTATCCAAGCTACTTTCCTCCTTTAGTTAAGGTGACATGAAGCCAGGTACACGGGAACATACCTGGCCTCATGCAAACACATCTGAAGGGAATCGAACCCCCGCACATGGTACCGGAAACCACTGCTCTATCCACTGAGCTACAGATGCGTATGTGTCATATCGTCTATCTGACACCTATATTTGCGTGCCATCTCCCTGACACTCCATTATAATAACACATATGCATCCAAATGTAAAGTTTTCAATGGCCTCAGAGCGCAAATCTTTTTTTCAAAATTCCTTAAAACCCAATATAATCGCCTTTTTTATGATAAATAAACACACGATCTGACAGAATTTCCTCTTCCGGAACCTGAGTTTTGTTGATATCTGTCACAATTTCCTGTAACTCTTTCTGGGAACATTTTACTGAAAATGGTACGATGATGCATTCGTGAATGCTGCTGGGAAGGACATAGAGATCGTCCTGAAGTGATTGGCTGACTGCCCACAAGACCTGAGGGTACAGCATGACAGAGGCACCAAAAAGCTTTTCCTGATTGGTGAGAATATACATAGGAAGCCAGGGCTTTTCGGCATCTTCCCTCTGTACGGTTTCTTCCCCTAAAAGCTCCCGAATCAACTCTTCCATTGGCTGAAAGGTGACGGGCAGCCTTCTGGGTGTATTGTAAGCAGCTGCCCGTTCCAGATCTTCCAGATTGTAATTCCAGAATTTCATTTCCTCTCTGCTGATCAGATAAGCCCCTTCCATTACATCGTCTTCTTTCTTCCAATAATAGAATACAATGGCCATATCCAGATAACGGATATGTGGAATCTGCTCCAGCAGAGTTCTGTTTCTCTCATAGTTCATAAGCTGGTACATGATGGAACTTTGTTTCGGTCTTTGATTCTTCATAAAACCATCCTTTCTGACTTGAAATTTTTAGATTATTTTAAGATGACTGCAGGAAATCAGGAAGCTTCCTGAATCAGCCATATTAAAATGCGCACAGACATCTGTCTCTTATACACATCTCCGAGCCCACGAGACTACGCTGCATCG
>CAMQZX010000214.1 GCA_947039785.1 uncultured Lachnospiraceae bacterium
TTATTAATATACCCACCAGATAAATTTATTAAACTATTTAGATAAAGGAGCCGCTATGAGCAATATACTTTCGGAAATGATATCTTCACTTGTTCGTTATTCTGAAATCATCTCGAATATAACTGATTCCGTTGTATCTATTATCGACAACGAATTGATTCGACTTCTCTATGTTGGAGGTGGTTGGAGAAATGATGTTGGTGAAAATTGCGCAGAAGTTGCCCATATTGCCCAGGCTGCATTGGAAACCGGAGAATCACAGATTATGCTGGAACCAGCCGGACACCCTGGATGTCAAAAATGCACCTACCGCAGCCAATGCAAAGAAAAAGTAGAAATGTGGACACCTATTATCGCCAAACAGGAAATTCTTGGACTTCTTGGTTTTGTAGCAGAAACACCCGGCTCAGAAGAAAAAATCCTCGCTGAACCACAGATTTACCTGGAATTTTTGGAGAAAATTGCGGACTTGATTGGCTATGAAGCCATGCATTTGATGGAAAATCAGAGGGATAAAGCATTAATTATGCTTTTGGAATCTATTCTGGAGCGATTAGAATCCGGCGTCATGGTACTGAATCAAAACAATATGATTTCTCGAGTCAATAAAATGGGGAAATCTATTTTACGGGAAAAATTCTATGATTTTGAACAATATCCCATGGAAATTCATGCTACCGGAAACTCTGTCGAGCGTTTTAGGGAATTTGAACTAATACAGGAAGAACAAAGTCTCCTTGTTATGGGTAATCTTCATCAACTGGACCTTGGAGAATACACTACCATACTGTTTTTCAATGATTCCAAAAAATTTATCGCTTCCCAGAACAGAATTTCCTCGTTTCAGACAATTACCGGAAATTCCAAAGAAATACAAGATATCCGCATAAAAATTAAAATGGCTGCAAACTCGCCATCCAGTGTTTTAATTTATGCAGAAGATGGTCTGAACAAAGAATTATACGCCCGTGCCATCCATGATGAGAGTGACCGAAAGGATAAGCCGCTGGTAATTATTGACTGCGCCGTCCTTCCCGGAACCAATACAGAGAAATACCTGTTTGGCATTGCCCCTTCCACCAATGCTGCAGGCTCCCATGGCAAAGCAGGACGTATCGAGGCGGCCAACGGCGGTACTTTAGTTTTAAACAATATTGAAACTCTGTCACTTGAAATACAGCAGAAGCTTATTTTGCTTATAGAATCAAAAAAAATTGCTCGTGTTGGCTCCCGAAAAACACGAACCGTAAATGTTCGTATTATCGCTACCACAAAAAAAGATCTGCGGGAAATGTTTGCCGAAGGAGCTTTCAACAGCAGCCTGTACTATTCTATCAGCGTAATACCTATTACCATTCCCCCGCTGCGAAACCGCCGGGAAGATATTCGCCCTCTGGCTGCCATGTATATCAACAATTACGCCCGAAATATGAATAAAACTATTCAAAAAATCGACGATGAGTTTTGGCACATCGTAGAAACTTATGACTGGCCCGGAAATATCCAGGAACTCAAAAATGCGATGGAGTACGTGGTAAATATGCTGATGCACGCAAATACCATCCACGCTGACCTCCTTCCAGAACAGATTCGCCCCATGATCGACAATCATATCTCCGTACAGCTGACTCTGGAGGAAATGGAAAAAGAATACATCCGCCGGGCATTGGATGTCTATGAAAAAAACGGACATACCCGCGAAGAAATTGCCCGTATGCTGGGAATCGGCCCAGCTACCCTTTATAGAAAAATCAAGAAATATAAACTATAATTCTGAAGAATGCAAAAGTCAAAATCGCCATAAAAAGAGCCAGTAATCATTAAAAAACAATGATTACCGGTTCTTTTAACGTTCTAAACAAATCCTATATTTGTACCAAAACAAACGTGGCAGACGTTGCCATGATAGGAAATCCCATTTAGCACAAAACGATTTACCATTTTCTTATTTCTCGTATAAGAATTTCTCAGGTAATGTTACATTAAAATCTACTGCCAGATCTCGGAAGTTCTGCGGTGTAATAGTTTGCAGCTTGTCCGGACGCATGGACAACATTTTTACAAGTATCTCCGCAGATTTCTCCACCGTATGCATCAGCCCAAAGGTCAGATCAAAATCCTCTCCAGAACAGAACATTCCATGATGCGCCCAAATCGCCACATCATACTGCTTCATCAATTCGCTGGTTGCCACTGCGATATCCCGCCCCCCTGGAACCATCCAGCCTACTACACCGATTCCTGACGGAAATACAACCGGGCACTCCGTAGCCATTTCCCATAGTTCTCTTGTAAACACCTCATCCTTCAAAGGCAGCACGAAGGTAAGGGCAATCACATTTGTCGTGTGGGCATGGTAGATAACCCTGTGAGCACCATTGGATGCCGCTTTTTTCACCTCATGGTTCATTAAATGGCTTGGGAGTTCACTTGTAGGTCTTCCGCCATTTACCAGTCCCCAGCAGATACGATAATTTTCTCCCTTGTCATCCAGTTCAATAATACATACACTGTCTTCCGGGTCCAGAATCACATTCCGGAAATATTTTCCACTCCCTGTCACCATAAAATATTCTCCTGCAAGTCCCGGTACGCTGGTTCCAATTTTCTTCCAGTCACCGCCCTTACTGAGATACTCTTTTACTTCTTCCACTTCCTCATCTTTCATACGATAGGACAGGTTACCACCGTTTCTCTCATGCCAACCCTGCTCCCATCCATCATTACACATACGGATAAATCCCTGAACAAATTTTACGTCTGTAATACTCATTATTTTCTTTCCTTTCTTTGTTATAAAGCAGCTTATCTTGTGATAATATCTACTGGTACATTAAAAATCTTTGCAACCTTCAATATCGTATCAATATGTCTGCCGGAAGCTGCAGCCATGTGGTGAGTCGGGCCAGCCTCACTCCATTTGTTGCAGAACTCTCTTGCCCCACAGCTGAAACGCGTCCTCATATTTGTATCACCGAAAGTGAAAATCGGACCAGGCTCGTTGACTCCCTCGGCCACAACAAACTTGAAATGGCCGTCTCCATCCTGCGTAATGCCTAAGTAAGTAACCGGACCCAGATGCGGATAGAACTGGGTCAGATAACCGCCGCCTGTTTTTCCGTGAAATACAGGTACAATTTTCATGGACGGCTTCTTGGCGGAAATGTCAGCATCACCGGAACCACTGTGACCGATAATACAGATGTCTTCCTCAAAATCTATGGAGTACATCTCAGACAACTGTCCCATCCCGGAAATCGTCTTAAGAATACTCATTGCCATGGCAACCTTAATATCACCTTCTACAGCACAGGCAACCCCCTGCTTAATCAGCATGGAGAAAGCCGGAATCAGCATGCTGTCCAGAACACCGGCCTTGCCCTTCGCAAAGCCGTCATAATGAGAGGCAACAAAGGCAATCTGCTCATCTTTAACCCACTGTTCAAAAGCGACAACATATTTTGCCATCTCCCAGACCTTTTCGATTGTGCCCCCGCCCTCGATGTCAAAGGTATCAAGGATATCCTGCGCTTTCGCCCGGATTACATTTTCATCTGTAATATTATCAGCAATTGCCCACATCTTTTCCCAGTCAAACTGCTTGGTGTAAAGAAACATCCTATGATAGAGGTTGGTTTCGTCAATATACAGATCCATCATGCCGGGATATGGACGGCCAATCTGTGCCAGATTGGTGTCACGGAAACGGCGGCGTACCTGGGCAGCACGACACCAGTCCTCAATTTCGGCCTGAACTTGGGGATCACCACCCTCAACTACACCTGTAATGACAGCATGACGCTTACCGGCACGCTCGAGATCCGCTACCATCTCTCCCACAGCTCCGCAGGCATACAGCTCCCCTAGCCATGTTGCAGTATCCGTGTTCTCATAATCAGGCGCTTTCTTCTTCTGAACATTCACCAATACCACTGGCACATCCAGGTCCCGGACTACTGGAAGCATATTATAGGATGTTGCGTAAGTCAGAAGCTGAAGAATCACAAGGTCAACATCCGCTGCACGGAACTTGTCACCAGCCGCCTGCGCCAGCTCCTTAGTAGTCACGATACCTCCATCCACAATTTCTACCGTATCCGGAATCGTCTTCTTGAACGCATCATACTGCGACTCAAATTCCGGCACCAATGATGGAAACTGTGGCAGATATGCTCCCAAAGCGATCGAAAAGACTCCAATTCTTGCCTTTGTATCTACTAACATGATAAATCCTCCTCTTTTTTATAATGATGTAATTTACTATTTTTCGTATTTTGTTATTTCAAAGGACTTCTTTACACACGCTCTTGCCTCTTTTATGTTCCCGAATTTATGATTGTAAATCATCTGTACCAGCAGATTTCCAATAGCCGTAGCCTCCCCGGGCCCTGCGTAAACGGTGCGTCCGGTATATTTTGCAGTAACCTGATTCAGGTATTCTGCATTGGAACCGCCACCCACCACATAAATACGCTCATATTGTTTACCAGTCATCTGCTCAATCTGCCCAATGGTATCTCCATAACACCTGCCCAGGCTGTTATAGATTACTGCCGCAATCTCCCATTCATTCTGCGGCACCTGCTGCCCCGTCTTTTCGCAGTAATCCTTTACCGCCTCAGTCATACTGGGCGGTGCCAGAAATACATCATCATTACAGTCCACAATGGACGGAATGTTCTGTTTCTGTGCCTGCTCACAGATATATCCATAGGAATACTCTTCTGCAAATTCTTTCCGTATAGACTGAATCATCCAAAGCCCCATAATATTTTTCAGATACCGGAAACGATATTCATAGCCGCCTTCATTGGTAAGATTTTTCATTCTGCTCTCTGAAGAGCAGTCCGCCTCCGAAAGCTCTGTTCCCATGAGAGACCATGTACCGGAACTGATATACAATGCATCCTCTTCCGTAGTTGGTATGGCAACTACTGCGGAACCGGTATCATGAGTGGCCGGCAGGATCACCTGGCAATCAAATCCAACTTCCTCCTGAATCTCTTTGCTGAAATTCCCTACTAACGTACCCGGTTTGCTGATTTCCCCAAATATCTTCCTCGGATAACCTAACATATCGATTAATTCATAATCCCAATCCTTGGAAACAGGACTTACCAACTGTGTGGTAGTTGCATTGGTATATTCTGTCCGCTTCACTCCAGTCAAAAGGAAATGAAAATAATCTGGAATCAATAACATACTCTTCGCTTTTGCCAGCAGTTCCGGCTCTTTTTGTTTTACTGCCATCAACTGATAGATTGTGTTAAAAATCTGCTTTTGGATTCCGGTACGTGCATAGAGATCTTTCAATGAAATCTCCTCATACACTTTTTCATCCATTCCATTTGTTCTGCCATCCCGATATCCGTAAGTTTTTCCAAGAATCCGGTCATACCCATCCAGCAGCACGTAATCCACAGCCCAGGTATCAATTCCCATAAAGGACGGAATCTTTCCAATCTCTTTGCACCGCTTCAGTCCCTCCTTAATCTCATAAAACAGCGCCTCCACATCCCAGCACAGGAAGCCGTCCACAGACCTCATACCGTTTGGAAAACGGTAAATCTCTTCGAGATGAATTTTTCCATCCTTAAGACTACCAATCATATGCCTGCCGCTGGATGCACCGATATCTACAGCCAGATAATATGTACTCATCCTTTTTCCTCCCTAATCCAAGTGAAATACCCGATTATTATAGATTATCCGGCATAATTCCATAATGTCCTGATTTGACAAAAAACTGTCTTATATTGCGCAAAAATCTTCAGCTCTTATATCTTTATCGTCTGATCATTTTTGTGAACTTTTCGGTACTGGTTCGGCGTCATACCATAACGCGCTTTAAACTGACGGTAAAAATAACTCTGGTTCTCATATCCTATATTTACTGCAATCTCCTCCACAGGAAAGTCTGTCTCCACTAAAAACATCACAGCCTTCTGAAACCGCTTACGCATTAAAAGTTCCTGAAAGGTATGTCCTGTACATTTTTTAATCATCCTGCTAAGAGCCGACAGAGACTGTTTGAAATTATCTGCAATGTAACTTAAAGATGCTGTCTTGTAATTGGAATCAATATACTGTATTGTTGCCTGAATGATGATATCCTCATAGCTGTGGGAAGAATTATCCGACAGTTTATCGATATGGTTAAGCAAATACAAAAAAACAAGCCCCATAGAATATTGATTGATAACGTCCTCATTATTATTTTCGCTCATAATGGAAGTAATCATATTTTCTATCAGATTCGAGATTGCCTTCTGGCCTCCTAGCTGAAAGTTCAGGTACTGCGGAATGGGATTATTCTGCCTGAGTGTCCCCAAAAGAAAATCTGCAAGAATATTCTGCTTACGCATCATCTGCAGCGGTATATCAAAAAATTCCGGCAAAATAATAAAATTAATTCCTACATCACCATATTCTGCACGCTTTACACTGTGTTTTACATACTGATTCAGCAAAATCAAATCCCCCGGCTGCATCCTGATCTCTTTGCCGTCAATATAATGCGTAATTTCTCCAGCGCATACATAAACCATTTCGATATAATTATGCTTATGTAAGGGAAATTCCACAAAACGGCTGTGATGCCTTACTGTGATCAGCTTCCCTTCCCGTAAAAACAACTGGCTGTCAACCACAAACTGATTTCTTGTAGTATAAATATCCCTCTTCACCTGAGCGTCCCCACCCAAGTACACCAGTTCCTCTTCCGATATCTCCTGCATCCTCTTTATCAGCTGTTCGTCCACAAGCAAACTCCTTTCCGCAATTACTTCTCTATCCCGTACCTATTTAATACGTAATTACTCTATCTTGTCCCCAATTCCTCTCACTGTTTTTATATACTGGGGATATTGAGTCTCCGGCTCTAATTTTTTCGCAAATTATAAATAAGGCAGAATACTGTGTTAGCAATATTTCCTATACTTTTTTTCTGCATAAATAGATTCATAAATCTGTTCCTATGTATATACCCATTCTGGATGACTTGCTAATAAATCTGTCTCTTATACACATCTGACGCTGCCGACGAAGCTAGAAGTG
>CAMQZX010000215.1 GCA_947039785.1 uncultured Lachnospiraceae bacterium
AATTCATTATTTTTTGATGTGTTATTTTTTATTGGGATTTATAATTGCTTTTTTATTTGTGTTATATATTTGGTATGATGTTTTTACATAAAAAATTAAATTTTTTATAGCATTTCCTTAGCTGTTTTGACAATATTTTCTACGGTAATTCCGTTCATTTCCAGTAACCTTGCATAGGGAGCAGATTGTCCGAATTGATCCTGGATTCCAATACGTTTTACAATGGTATTTCCCTGTTCAGCCGTTACTTCACAGACAGCGCTTCCCAGTCCATTGATAATGTTGTGATCTTCCACTGTGATAATCTTACCAATTTTCATACATTCTTTGACAGCTTCCACATCGAGAGGTTTGATGGTATGCATATCCAGCAGTTTTACGCTCACGCCCTCTTCTTCCAGCTTCCTGGCAGCTTCCATAGCAATGCAGACAGTATCGCCGTTGGCAATAATTGCTACGTCCTTACCTTCTTTCAGGCGGTTTGCTTTACCAATCTCAAATTTTGTATCTTCATCATAGATTACAGGGATGGAATCTCTTGTAAATCTCAGGTAGCACGGTCCGTACATGTTTGCCGCAGCTTCCACCAGCTTTTTCGCAGATACATAGTCTGCCGGCATCACAACTGTCATATTGGGAAGTGTTCTTAACACACCCATATCTTCAATACACTGATGGCTTGCTCCATCGTTGGCCGGTGTCACACCTCCGTGGGAGCACGCAATTTTTACGTTCAGATTGGGATAACAGATTTCCTGGCGAATCATCTCGCACATTCTCAGGGAACCAAACACAGCATATGTTACTACAAAAGGAGTCTTTCCACATGTAGCCATACCTGCAGCCACACCGGCAGCATTCTGCTCTGCAATACCTACGTTAAAGTACTGTTCTGGAAGCTGCTTGCGAAATTCACCTGTTTTGCAGGATTTACCTATATCCACATCCACTACATATATTTTATTGTCTTTTTTTCCTAACTTCACAATTTCCTCACCGAATCCCTCACGGGTTGCTTTCTTCATTTCACTCATTGTCGCTCCTCCTTCATTCTTAAACATATTGAGCATCCAGTTCCTTCATTGCCTGTTCATACTGTTCCTGATTTGGTGCTACACCGTGCCATCCGCACTGATTTTCCATAAATGAGACGCCTTTTCCTTTAATGGTATTTGCGAATATACATTTAGGTTTTCCATTCTTGGATGCACGAATCTTATCCAGGGTTGCCACGATTTCTTCCATATTGTGACCATCAATCTGGAATGTTTCGAAGCCAAAGGCTTCAAACTTCTTACCCAGGTTGATGTTTGGCATTACCTCATCGGTGGTGCCATCCAACTGCAAATTGTTGTTATCTACAAACACGATCAGATTGTCCAACTGATATTTATTTGCAGTCTGAGCTGCTTCCCAGATTTCACCCTCCTGAGCCTCTCCGTCTCCTACTACTACAAACACGCGATAATCCTTCTTATCACATTTTCCTACAACTGCCATTCCTACACCGCAGGCAAGTCCCTGACCCAAAGAACCTGTGGAAATATCAATTCCCGGGCATTTCTTCATATCCGGATGTCCCTGGAGGATGGAGCCTTCCTGACGAAGTGTATCCAACACATCTTCCTCAAAAAATCCCAATGTTGCCAAAGCGGCATACTGAACCGGACACACATGACCTTTGGATAAAACAAAACGGTCTCGATCCTCCCACTTAGGATTTTTGGGGTCCACATTCATTTCTTTAAAATAGCAGGCTGTTACAAAATCTGCTGCGGAAAGAGAGCCGCCCGGATGTCCCGACTGGGCCTTGTAAATCATTTTGATGACTTTCTTCCGTAAATCTGTTGCCTGATTTTTTAATTCTTTGATGGTTACTTCACTCATAATTTTTCTCCTTTTCTTAAACCAATAGCAATGATATTTGAGGTATATATGTTACCAGAAGCAATACGATTAAGGATGCGAGGATAAGGGGTAGTACTGCCACTGAAATATCTTTAATTTTCACGTTCCCGATTCCACAGGCCACATACAGGTTCACTCCCACCGGAGGTGTGGCAAGCCCGATTGCCAGGTTGAGAATCATGACTGCTCCCAGATGAACCAGATCAATTCCCAATTCCAGAGCAACTGGTACAAACAGCGGTGTAAAAATATACAATGCTGAAGTGGAATCCAAAAAGCATCCTGCGATTAATAAAATCACATTTACAATCAGGAAAAAGATAATCGTGCTTCCTCCTGTAACTTCCACCAATGCCTGGCTGATCGCCACATCCAATCTGGCACGTGTCAATACATAAGCAAACAGGGAAGCACCAATGGTGATAAACATAACGGTCGCCGTCGTGGAAGCGGAATCCACAAAAATCTCATACAGCTCCTTCAGCTTCACTTCTTTATAAACGAACACTCCTACAAACAATCCATATACTGCAGAAACTGCAGCGGCCTCTGTTGGTGTGAAAATTCCTCCGTAAATCCCTCCCAGAATGATCACTGGCATCATCAATCCCCAGAAGGCGTCTTTAAATGCCAGCCATCTTTCTTTGCCGGTTGCCTTTGGCATTACCTTCAGCTTCGTCTTTCTTCCCACTAAAAGTGCAGTAATGATCAAAGCTGCTCCCATCATAATCCCGGGAATCATTCCTGATTTGAACAAATCGCCAATGGAGGTATCTGCTATGGAGCCATATACCACAAAGGTGATACTTGGCGGAATCACCACTCCGATTGCTCCTGAGATACCCATCAGGGCTGCTGAGAAGGCTGGTGAATATCCTGCCTTGATCATAGCTGGAACTAAAATAACTCCAAGGGCTGCCACGGTAGCTGGTCCGGAACCGGATATGGCTGCGAAGAAACAGGCAACGATTACACACACCATTGCAACACCACCCCGGATATGGCCCACACATTTCTCTGCCAAATCGATCAATCTTCTTGAGATTCCTGCCTTTTCCATAATGTTTCCGGCAAGAATAAAAAATGGAATTGCCAAAAGTACAAACTTACTGGTGGAAGAGGATACCAGTCTTGGGAGACTACTCATAATGGTATCCAAAGGTCTTCCTGCTCCCTGAACGATCATCGCTGCCAGGCTGGAAACGCCGAGACAAACAGAAATCGGAGTTCCAATGATCAACAGTATGGCAAAGGTAATAAACAACACTGCTGCTATCATGGCTGCACCTCCTTTTTTGTATCTTCTTTGACCGCCTTAATCATCAATTCTATAAATCGAATCAGAACAAAAAAGCTACCAATGGGAACGAAAGAACCAAAAATCCACTCTGGCCACTGCATTCCCGCAGTTTTTTGCCCCAGATTGATCTGGCTCAACACCATTAAAATTCCATAATAGAAAATGGCCAGAGCAAACAAAACTCCTATGAAATATCCAATCACATTGCACAGTTTCTCGCCTTTGGGACTCAAACGATCTGTTAAGATGGTAAGTCCCAGATGAGCCTTTCTCTTGGCAGCAATCGCTGAACCCATCAAGCTTGCCAACACAAACAAATATGTAGTGATTTCTTCCGAGAAGGAAAAAGATGCGCTAAACACATATCTGGCTATGACATTTGCAAATGTCAGTACAGTCATTACCACCATGCAGGCAGCCACGCAAATCTCTTCTATATAGTCCAATAATTTCATCACGTTCCCCCATTCTAATCAATCTGAAATGCTGCTTTTGCTTCTTCCCCATATTTATCAATATATTTTTGACGCATGGGTGCCACTGCTTCTTTAAATAACTGCAGACTGTCACTGTCTAATCTGGTTACCTGAATATCCTCCGCCTCAAACTCCTGAATGATTGCTTCCTCATCATTTTCCAGCTTATCACGTCCCCAATCACAGGCTTCCTCGGCACATTCCTGAAGAAGCTCTTTTGTATTATCTTCTAATGTGTCCCATATCTCAGTATTTGCCACAAACAAGTCGTTTTCATATGTATAATTCCAAATGGTCATATGATCCTGGATTTCATCCATCTTAGATGACTGTGTGATGCTGCATCCATTCTCCTGTCCATCAATGGTTCCCTGCTGAATGGCTGTATATACTTCACTCCAGCTCATAGCCACCGGATCAGCCTTTAATGTTTTCCAGAAATCCATGTATATCTCTCCTCCCGGAACACGGATTTTCAATCCCTTGACATCTTCTGGGGTTTCCACTGCATGTTTACTGTTGCTGATTTGCCTGAAACCATTGTGAAATGAGCCCAGGTATGTAATTCCTTTTGTCTCCAAAATATCTGCGTAATACTTGTAACCAGTCTCATCAATCACAGTTCTGGCTTCCTTATAGCTCTCAAAAATCCACGGTATTGTTCCTGCTGCCAGCTGGCTATCCAGTGTCGCCATCACGCAGGTTGCGTAAGCAGCCAGATCTACGCTTCCCACTGCCACCATTTCTACTCCCTTCGTGGCATTGCCTCCAGCCAACTGATCATTTGGAAACACAGATACTGTCACATTCCCTCCTGATTTCGCTTCCACAAGCTCAGCAAATTGATTTGCCACCAGACTGTCAATCTGAATATCTGTACCATTAACTGCCATCGTTAATTCAATCTTCTGATATTCATTTTTGCCTGATTGTTCTGCACTGGCTCCTATCCCATTGCTACACCCCATAAGCAACGAACTGGCCAAAAGTACTCCTGCTGTTAACAGTGCAATTTTGCGTCTCATAAATTCCTCCTTCTCTTTTCATCTTACATCTGATTGTCTGATGTTTGTTGTTGAGGATATAATATACTATCTGGGTAGGTTCGTCAATTGATTTTATTGAAAAATACTTGTTTCTCCTTTTTTGACAATCTTTCTTTGCAGATTTTGTTTAATTTGAACAAGCAAAAGGAGCCTCCGGAAAATGTTCCGATTGCTCCTAAACTTTTTTCAAATTAAATTCATAAAGAGTTTCCGTACTCCATTTGCTCCAATCTGCGCAATATTGTTTGTCATATTTCCAGAGGACATGGAGCTTACAACGATTTCCTCCAAATCCTCCTCCAGAATTCCTGCATCAGACAGAGTAATTTTAAATCCAAATTTTTCTTTCAAAAAATGGATTTTTTCACACAACGCTTCCACGCTCTCAAATCCCATATTTCTGGAATAAGCCTCCAATTCCGGTTTAACTTTGGCATTTTCCCGGAACCAGTGATCCAGAGTAAAGGCACAGGCTTCTCCATGGGGTATGTGGTATTTGGATGTGAGGATATAGGAACAGGCATGGGAACCGGTTGTTCCTGTTTGAGAGAAGGCAAGTCCTGCCATCACGCATGCCAACGACATATTATTTCTGGCATTCTCGTCTTCTTCGTGTTCCACTGCCTGTTCCAGATTTTGAAATGCAAGGGAAGCCGCCTGGATGGCAAGGGTATCGGTAATAAGATTTGCCTTTACGCTGGTCATGGCATCCAGTGCATGGGCAATCACATCAATACCAGAACGAGCTGTTACTGATGGCGGACAGCTATAAGTCAGTTCCGGATCTATCACCGCCAGTGTGGCAAAAATGGCATCCCCGAAAATAGCTACTTTCATTCCTTTTGCTTTATCACTGATGACTGCTCCGGCGGTAACCTCACTTCCTGTACCAGCGGTGGTAGGCACCGCAATAAGAGGAAGCGCCTCATGGAAGTCGAATCCATGAATAAGATCTTCTCCCGTACATCCGTTTTTCACGGCTATGGCTGTGGATTTTGCGCAGTCCATAGCACTTCCGCCGCCCACTGCAATCACACATTCTGCCCCTGTTTCCTTTGCTTTTTTTGCACATGCATCAATATTTTGGATAGTAGGATTGGGTTCCACTTCACTGATTATAGCCAGCACACGGCCATCTGCTGCCTTACTGATCTGCTCTGCCAGCCCCGACTTCTCAATAAAAGGATCTGCTATCATCAGCGCCTTATCCAGATTTTTTTCTTTCATCAACTTTCCCAGATCTTTTACAATTCCTTTTCCAAATTTTACACAGACTGGTTGATAATAATTTATATTCATCGTATGTTCCTTTCCAATATACTTCCCAACTTGCCGGCATCTATATTCCCACCGGAAATAACCACACATATTTTTTCTTGTTTTTTCGTCTTAATCTTCCCGGAAATCAATGCGGCTATACCTACTGCTGCAGATGGCTCCGGTACAAGCTTGGCCTTTGTTACAATCAGGGAAATTGCTTTTTGTATATCTTCATCTTGTACGGGGACTATTTCGTCCACATATTCAGTCAAAATATTATGCGGCAATTGTGCCGGAACATTCAACTTCAGCCCATCTGCAATGGTATCCTTCAATTCTACTGTCACCAGTTTTCCTGCATTTCGACTCTCATAATATTTAGCACAATTTTTCGGCTCCACGGCTATAACACGAACATGGGGATTAGTCTCTTTAATGGCTGTAGCAATTCCACTGGATAATCCACCGCCGCCTAAAGGTACAATGACTGTATCCACTTCCGGCAAATCTTCCAGAATTTCCAACCCTATGGTTCCCTGCCCTGCCATTACCTGAGGATCTTTGAAAGAGTGAACCACTGTGTAACCTTTTTCTTCTGCCAATTCATAGACCTTCTGCCAGCGTTCCTCGGAATAGATGCCATATTGGATAACCTTAGCCCCCAGATTTCTCGTATTTTCTACTTTTATCTTTGGAGCATTTTCCGGAAGCACTAATGTTACGGCTACTCCCAGCCTGTTCCCTGCATAAGCCAGGCCCAGAGCATGGTTTCCCGCCGATGATGCGATCATACCGTCCTTTCTCTCCACGTCAGTCAGAAGTAATGCTTTATTCATAGCCCCTCTGATTTTAAAAGCTCCGATGTTTTGCAGACATTCTGCTTTCAGATAAATCTCCCCGTGGCAGCATTTATCCAACTGCTCAGTCCGAAGAAGTGGTGTATGTAAAATGTATGGCGCAATTCTTTCTCTGGCTTTTCTGATATCACAAACAGTTAATTCTCTTGTCTTATTACCTGTCTCTTATACACATCTCCGAGCCCACGAGACTACGCTG
>CAMQZX010000216.1 GCA_947039785.1 uncultured Lachnospiraceae bacterium
CCCTTTTTTTTTTTAATGATTCGGCGACCACCGAGATCTACAATTCTAGCTTCGTCGGCAGCGTCAGTTGTGTATAAGAGACAGGTCCTTTTACTGTTTGAGTGTTATAATGATATGCAGGCAAAATCAATTTTTTTCATTTATTTCACATAAAAGGAGTATAAATATGGCAAAAATGACGCAAGCAATTATGACAGAACCCGGAAAAATCGTATATCGGGAAGTGGACATCCCAGAAGTAAAACCTGATCAGATTAAAATCAAGTTAAAACGCATTGGAATCTGCGGATCTGATATCCACGTAAATCATGGAAAGCATCCCTATACCAGCTATCCTGTCGTACAGGGGCACGAAGTATCCGCTGAAGTGGTGGAAATCGGAGCAAAAGTTACTAATTGCAAAGTCGGAGACAAAGTTACGATTCAGCCACAGGTAGTATGTAACACCTGCTATCCTTGTACACATGGAATGTACAATGATTGCGAAACTTTAAAAGTAATGGGCTTTCAGACTACCGGAATGGCCAGCGATTACTTTGTAGTCGATGCCAAAAAGGCTCTTGTTCTTTCCCCAAAAATGTCCTGGGATCACGGTGCCATGATCGAGCCTCTTGCAGTAGCTGTCCATGCAGTACGCCGATTCTCCTCAGATATGACAGGCAAAAAAGCCGTTGTCTTAGGCGGAGGCCCCATTGGTAATTTGGTTGCCCAAACAGCAAAGGCATTGGGCGCAGAGACAGTTCTTCTATCTGAATTAAGCGCTTATCGACTTGCCACTGCCCAGAAATGCGGCATTACAACCGTCAACCCTGCCAAAAAGGATTTACTTGAAGCAATCGTTGAATCTTGTGGCGAGGATCGTGCAGACGTTATCTTTGAATGTATCGGAATCAACGCAACCACTAAGCAAGCAATAGAATACGCCAGAAAAGGCAGCCATATCGTAATCGTTGGTGTATTTGGAGATTTGGCCACCGTTAATATGGCTGCAGTTCAAGATCATGAATTAACACTTCTGGGAAGTGCAATGTATCGCGAAGAAGATTTCATTAAAGCCATTGATCTAGTTGCAGAAGGCAAAATTGAATTCGAATCATTGATTACGCATCGCTTTGGATTCAGAGACTTTAAAAAAGGTTATGATACCATTGATCAGGAAAAGGATAAAGCAATGAAAGTTATGATCAATATGGAAAAATAATCCCCACCATGATTGAAAGCTTAATTTTTCACTTCACTCTGTTTGTTACTGTTCACTCCGTTCCCAGCAACACGCTGCGCGATGCACAGAAATGATGCATATTGGATCATTTCGCGCTACATGTCTCGGGCTTTTGGTGCCATCAGCCCCAAAACGCCTTGCGGGACAGTGGTGCATGAACAGTAACCTCTGTTTACAGCCTGTACCATGGGTCAGGAAATTTCGCCTTGACAAACGCAGGAAACTTCACTATACTGAAACATGTAAATGAATAGGGGAGCTTATAGATAGGCTGAGAGGAAGTTGCGAACTTCGACCCATATAACCTGATTTGGATAATGCCAACGTAGGAACGTATGAATGATGATTGCGGGAAATGTCTTTGGCATTTCCCGTTTTTGTTGCCAAGCATGCGCATATAAGTCTTTTTACAGCATATCAGGTGATTTACATAACATATTTTTCACAACTACATACGGAAAAAGTTGAGAGTGAACAAGAGTTCATGAAGGGGTGCACCACCACGGGTGTATTACTTTATGAACTCTTTTTTTGGATAGAAGCTATATCCGCTTCGCTCTCGGAAAGGAGACATCATGATTACAGTTCATGTAAATGGAAAAGCAAAACAACTGACCGGAGAACTTACGGTCGCTGCATTTTTGGAACAGGAAAATTATAAGGCTAACCGGATTGCAGTGGAGTTAAACGGTGCCATCGTGCCTAAGGCAACCTATACGGAAGTTTTGCTTCATCAGGATGACACCCTGGAAGTAGTCAGCTTCGTGGGAGGAGGTTGATCATGAAGAAAGCATCTAAAATTCTGACTTATGAAGAGATTCAGGAAACGCTCTGCCAGCGGCACTCTCCTGAAATCCAGGAAAAACTAAATTCCGCCAGGGTCGCCATCGCAGGCCTGGGAGGTCTTGGCTCTAACGTAGCTTTTGCACTGGCAAGAATCGGCGTGGGCTATTTGCATCTGGTGGATTTTGACCGGGTAGACATCACCAACCTAAACCGCCAGCAATACTTTATGCGGCATCTTGGTATGTATAAAACGGATGCTTTGAAGGGAGAACTTCTGGATATCAACCCCTATCTGGATATCCAAACAGACTGCATAAAGGTGACCGAATCCAACGTAAAAGCGCTATTTCAAAACGAAGACATCATCTGCGAAGCCTTTGACGTACCGGAATGTAAAGCATTGCTGGTAAATGGCATATTGGAGCATTTTCCTGAGAAAAAGCTGGTGGCCGCCTCAGGAATGGCCGGATTTGGCGACAGCAATGAAATCAGGACGAGAAAAGTCACGAAAAATTTCTACCTCTGCGGAGATGAGGTCACCGAACCGGGATACGCCAGAGGACTGATGGCACCCAGAGTGTCCATCTGTGCAGGCCACGAGGCAAACATGATTGTCCGGCTGATCCTCGGTAAGTCATAAAAATTTTAACAATCATAAAGGAGAACAAAATTATGAGTACGAACAATGATAAATTAGTCCTGGGAGGACACGAATTTGATTCCCGTTTTATTTTAGGTTCCGGAAAATATTCTCTGGAACTGATCCAGGCAGCAGTAGAACATGCTGGGGCCGAAATCATCACACTGGCCCTGCGCCGCGCCAATGAGGGCGGAATGGCAAACATTCTGGACTATATCCCAGAAGGTGTCACACTCCTCCCCAACACCTCAGGCGCCAGAAATGCCGATGAGGCAGTGCGCATCGCCCGCCTTTCCAGAGAAGTCTGCGGCAGCAATTTTGTAAAAATCGAAGTCATCCACGATTCCAAATATCTGCTTCCCGATAACTATGAGACAGCTCGCGCCACAGAAATTCTGGCAAAAGAAGGCTTCATCGTTATGCCTTACATGTATCCCGATTTAAACGCTGCCAGGGATATGGCAAACGCCGGCGCCGCCTGTATCATGCCTCTCGGCTCTCCCATTGGCTCCAACAAGGGAATCTGCACCAGAGAATTTATCCAGATCCTGATTGATGAGATTGACCTTCCTGTTATCGTAGATGCTGGAATCGGCAGACCTTCCCAGGCTTGTGAGGCTATGGAGATGGGTGCCGCCGCTGTCATGGCAAACACAGCCATTGCAACCGCAGGAGACATTCCGGCTATGGCAGGCGCCTTCAAAAAGGCCATCGAAGCAGGACGTACCGCTTATCTGTCCGGCATGGGACGCGTTATGGAAAAAGGAGCCAGCGCATCTTCCCCTTTAACTGGATTTTTACAGGAATAGGAGGCAGCCATGAGTACAGAAAATCAGATGAAAGACCAACACATCAACGAAAGCATTTTAAGTGACGAGATCAAAGAGCATCAGAAGAAAAACCGTATCGACCATATGACCTATCTTCCGGATATGGAGGTACTGGATTCCGACGTGATGGACCGTGTGATCGCCGCCATGAACGAATACGATTATGAAACATACACAGAGGCCGATGTCCGCCGTGCTTTGGCTCACGACAGCCGCACTCCGGAGGATTTTAAGGCTCTCTTATCTCCGGCGGCGCTTCCCCTTCTGGAGGAGATGGCTCAGTGCGCCCAGGCTGAGACGCGGAAGCATTTTGGTAACTCCATTTACATGTTCACCCCTCTTTACATTGCCAATTACTGCGAAAATTACTGTATTTACTGCGGCTTCAACTGCCACAACAAAATCAATCGCGCCAAATTAAATCCTGAGGAAATTAAGAAAGAGATGGCTGCCATCTCTGCGACAGGACTCCAGGAAATCCTGATCCTCACAGGAGAGAGCAGAAAAAAATCGGACGTAAAGTACATCGGTGAGGCCTGCAAAATTGCCAGAAAATACTTCAAAGTCATCGGTCTGGAGGTATATCCGATGAATTCTGATGAATACGCGTATCTGCATGAGTGCGGCGCCGATTACGTCACCGTATTCCAGGAGACTTATAACTCTGACAAATACGAAGCCCTGCATCTGGCCGGCCATAAGCGAATCTTCCCCTACCGTCTCAATGCCCAGGAGCGTGCCTTAAAGGGCGGCATGAGAGGCGTGGGCTTTGCAGCACTGCTGGGATTGGACGATTTCCGCAAGGATGCCTTCGCCACAGGTATGCATGCGTACCTGCTGCAGCGAAAATATCCCCACGCAGAGATTGCCTTCTCCTGCCCGCGGCTTCGCCCCATCATCAACAATGACAAGATCAATCCCATGGATGTTCATGAAGCACAGTTGCTGCAGGTGGTAACTGCATACCGCCTGTTCATGCCATTTGCCAGCATCACCATCTCCACCAGAGAGTGTGCCAGAGTGAGGGACAACATCGTCAACATCGCCGCCACCAAGATTTCCGCCGGAGTCAGCACCGGAATCGGAAGCCATGTGGAGGAAGTGGAGGAAAAAGGTGATGAGCAATTTGAAATCTCTGACAACCGCAGTGTGGATGACGTATACAATGATTTGCTGAAACTGGATCTGCAGCCGGTTATGAGTGATTACATCTATGTGTAAACAAGACAGCAACCTTCCCCACGACAACATCATTGCCGTCACCAACCGTCACCTGTGCCAGCGCCCCTTTCTGCAGCAGATTGAGCGGATATGCCAGGTTCATCCCAAAGCTTTGATTCTCCGGGAAAAGGATCTGACGGAAGGGGAATATTATGAACTGGCAAAGGAGGTGCAGTCTATCTGCCGCAGCTATCAGGTGGACTGCATCCTCCACAATTTCCCGGAGACTGCCAGAAAGCTGCAGGCTGATAAAATCCATCTGCCTCTGTGGAAATTGCAGGAATGCTCCAGTGAGCTTCTGTCTGCATTCTCTGTGATCGGAGCCTCCACTCATTCCCTGGAGGAGGCTCAGGCAGCCAGAAAGGCAGGAGCCACCTATCTCACCGCCGGACACATCTATGCCACCGACTGTAAGAAAGGTCTGGCACCCAGGGGACTTGATTTTCTAAGGGAAATCTGCACCTGCATTCCTCTTCCTGTGTACGGCATCGGCGGCATCCATTTAGACTCCTCTCAGATTCAGGAAGTCAAACAACAAGGCGCCGCCGGAGTTTGTATTATGTCTGAGATAATGTATATGAAATAATAGGCCAACAAAAGGGACTGTCTGTTAATACCGATTTTTGACCTCTAACATTGAAGAAAGAGACCACCCTGTAAGATTCAGGCCTTTTCAAAACCTTGAATTCGTACAGGGTAGTCTTACTTTTTATCTGCTCTCTTCTCTATGCTGTTTTCTGCTCGGGTTTTCCCTCATATTTTATAATTTCCTGATGAAGGAAACGATGGTATTTATTGATATTTCCACTGATTGCATACAGCATGAATTCTTTATATACTTTTTCTGTTGACCGGTAGCTGAAATGCCGGAAACTCTCGTTTTCTTTGATATCGCCAAAGTGCCCTTCGGTCCGTATTTTTTTCGGATTATATTTATACAGACATTTCACTTTGTGCTCACATCCACTGCAGTCTGCACATCCATACACTTCTATCATTTGCGTATAACCATCCTGCTCCCTGCTTTCTGTCCGCATATGGTGCAGCTCCCGAACAGCCCGGCAGATATAGAAGTGTTCATCCTCAGCCAACCAGATGATAGTTGATATTCTACCCCAGACAAAGGTATAACGGTTCGCATTGGCTTCTATTTTTGCACCATCGATAAAAATCTACTTGAGCGTAATCAGACCTTCCTTTTTCAAACGGTGCAGGAACTGATGATTCAGTTCATCCAGCACTTTCCCTGTCAGCTTTTTCCCTTTTATCTTTCCTCTCTCTCATATTTTATTTTTAAAGGCACTATTTATTTATCCTCCTTCCATTTTTATTTGCCTTTTATTTGAATCTTAAACATATCCCCAACCGGATGCATATCTTCCGGATCACTGATATCATACATATCACTTTCTATCACATCACCATTTTCATTCTCATATAGAGATTCATATTGTCCTTCATGAACATAAAACTGTAACTCCACCCATTCGACTCTGGGCGAAATATAACCTTCTGTCTTGTCCAATACAAAATCAAAATTAGGGTTACCGTTCACGGGTTAGCTTGAGTTAATCAGGTCTATTTATTGCATTCTATGATTGACCTTTTCGCTTTTTTTGTGCTATCATACAGACAATAAGAGGTGACAAATGGTTAACCAATAAAATATAAGCCTCCAAAAAAACAGGACTGTAAAACCATACAGTCCTATTTTCTTAAAGAATTTATGTACGAGTATGCAAAGATTTGATTTTGAAAGGAAAATACAATGGATTAGGAGGACACATCTATGTATAAATTACTCTGTGTGGGATTGGGCGGCTTCTGCGGTGCCATTTGCCGCTATCTGATCAGCCTTCTCCCCTACAAGGGAAGCTTCCCTTTTTTAACATTGATCACCAATCTGGGTGGGGCAATCCTGATTGGTGCGGTGATAGGGTTTGCCACCTCAAGAAAGGGACTTTCTCCCAATCTGGTGCTGTTCTGGAAAACAGGTGTGTGCGGCGGCTTTACCACCTTTTCTACCTTTTCACTGGAAGCGCTTCAATTGATGGAGTCGGGAAGAGGCGCTTATGCCCTTGCATACGTTGTACTCAGCATACTAGGCTGTATCGCAGGTGTCTGGGCAGGACGTAAGCTTATACTTCTTTAACATTAATGCCAGAATATGTCAAACACCATTTCCTGTTTGACATATTCTGGCATCTCTTAATCTTTACTCATATAAATGGAGAATAATAGATTTTGTATTCTTTCTGAACCCCAAAAACAATTATCAGTATATGGACTGTCTCTTATACACATCTCCGAGCCCACGAGACTACGCTGCA
>CAMQZX010000217.1 GCA_947039785.1 uncultured Lachnospiraceae bacterium
ACGCTGCGGCAGAATTTTATAAGAAGAGGTAATGTTATGAAAAATTATACCATTGAGAATCTGATGGATTTGAATGAGACGATTGCAAAGGAACTGTTTTTGGGAAAAACTTATCCATGGGAAGTTCTTCCGGGAATCAAAGATTTTATTTTAAAGCTGGGTAAAAGCCTTAGTGCCGATGAGTACGACCTGGTGGGAGAAAATGTCTGGATCGCAAAATCAGCCAAAGTAGCCCCCACAGCATACATCAACGGTCCTGCCATCATCGGCAAGGAAGCGGAAGTTCGTCACTGTGCATTTATCCGGGGCAATGCTATTGTGGGAGAAGGCGCCGTGGTGGGCAACTCCACAGAGTTGAAAAACTGTGTTCTCTTTAATAAAGTGCAGGTGCCTCACTACAATTATGTGGGTGATTCTGTACTGGGATATAAGGCGCATATGGGTGCTGGTTCCATCTGTTCCAACGTAAAATCCGATAAAAAGCTGGTGGTTGTAAAAGGTGATCAGGAGTCCATTGAAACCGGAATGAAGAAGTTCGGCGCCATGCTGGGTGACAATGTGGAAGTGGGATGTGGCTCTGTGTTAAATCCGGGAAGTGTCATTGGAAGAAACAGCAATATTTATCCTCTGTCCTGTGTAAGAGGATGTATACCTGAGGGAAGCATCTACAAGAAGGCAGGAGATGTAGTAGAAAAGAGATAATACGAGTCAACTGTAAAAGGATTACAGGGTCTGACATTAACGAAAAGGCCTCTGGTCGTAACTTTAGAGTGTGTTTGAAAATTGCTTTCTGCAAGATGTGTTCCACAAAGCGGGGGATGCAGATTGTGGGAATGGGTTTTCAAACACACTCTGGTATAGGTACGATCAGAGGCTTTTTGTTTTAGAAAATCGGCATGGATGGTCCCACCAGTTGATGGCGAAGCCACACCAGAAGCAGAAGATGCAGTGGATAAAAGACATAGAAGAAATATTTTGTAATTTTTCCTTTCATCCATCCACGTTGGCCGTTATATAGATTGATGGGAAGAAAGGCGAAGATCGCTTTCCATTCCCAGTAAAGGCAGGCAAATCCGGCAGCTGTCATGGTCAGCGCATCGTGTCGGCACAGATAAAGCAAAGCAATCAGCAAAATTCCCTTCCAGTCATAATCGCAGTGGATAAAGTAGGAAATCAGCATACCGCAGCTTAACACCATTCCCTGAAAAACTATTTTTCCATAGAAATATTCGATGCCCCACAGAACCATCAATCCCAGAAACAGGGTGAAAAACACGTTCTGGGAGTGCCAGGCGGACCGGTTAGCGTTAAATACCAGATCGTAGGGCAGCTCAGATAGCAGGGAGAAAACAAACAGGTTCATGGCATATTTCTTCCGACTGGAGGTATGTAAAAAACCCTCAACCAGCAAAAAGCAGAAGATGGGAAAGGCGATTCGCCCGATATCTCTGCAAATCTGGTAATGTTGGTTGACGCTGGGCAGATGGTACACAAGAGCAAATCCCAGATGGTCAATAAACATGGTGATGACAGCGATCATTTTCAATGAACTGCTGCTTAATACACGAAAATTTTCCATAATAAACTCCTCTTGAAATACTAAGAAACCGACACATTAACTTGCATACTGGGAATTGGTGAAATACCAGTTAGTACCCGGAAAATGCTTTGGACTGTTTACCCAGCCTCTGGCACCGTTTGATCTGGTTATCTCCAGATACAGCTTTGTGTTGGTGCTGTAGACCCGGTTGATGCGCACCTTCTCGCCAGCCTTTGTGCGGAAGGCTCTCTCGGATGAATTTGCCTTCTTATATACATTGAAAGGCTTGCTGACAATCCAGGAGTTGGGGTGCGTGGTCATTTTGTAGTTGGCTGCCATAATGTTGGATTTTCGGGTCAGCTTTCCAGCACTGGAGTTGTACTGATATATGCCATTCCAATAGAAATTGCCTACGATGTTGGTGACACCGCTGTAGGTGACAGTAATCTGGTTTCCTTTAACTGCTGTGATGTCAGAGCGGCGAATCTGATAACGTTTGTCTGAGTAAGTCAAAAGGGTGGTGTTTAGTGTGAATTTGCCGCCTTTGTATTGATACAGGCGGTTTAATTTCTGCCAGTCACTGTCGTTCCATTCATGGGTGATGTTCAAAAATACTTTTCTGTTGGATAACGTGCAGAGCTTCAGCGTATAGGAGTTGGCATTGGATGTGGTGTACACAATCCTGTTGTTCATGGTGACGGTGAGCTTGCAGTTTGTCTTGCCTTCATTGGTAAGGGAGTATTGAAATTTATCCTTTTTACCGTCGCCTGTGAAATCGTATTGTGTGTAGACTTTATTCTTTTTTAAGTTGATCAAAGTCTTCTGGGAAGCAGCACTGTAAACCGCCTGAGTGCTTGCTGGCATATTGTCAGCCAAAGCGTAGACAGGTGAAGCGGTTAGCATAAGAACTGACAGTGCCAAAGACAGGGTTTTTAATATAATTTTTTTCATAAGGTTACCTCCTGGTATTAGTGGATTCATTATAACATGTATAAACAGGGGAGACAATGGAAAGGGGCACTGGTCAGCTTTCCTTTTTGTGAAGCTGCTCTTCCCACTGGTGAAGCTTTCTGGCGGCTTCGGGATTTTGCTGTTCAAGCTTTTGCTCCAGACGTTTTTGACTTTCTCTGAGTTTGGCAAGGATTTCCGGGTTTTCATTCCGGAGACGCTCCACGATTTTGTGGCGGCGTTTTTCAATCAGCTGAAGTACAAGCTGTCTGTTGTCAGTGTCCTGAAGGGTGGTGGGGAGCTCGTCAATATGCAGCTCCAGTCGGCGAAGGATCTCATCTTCGTCAATGACTCCAAGTCGTTTCCAGTGCTCCAGCCTCTTCTCTGGTCCCTGTTCGGCCAACTGTTCCACATCGGGTATGTAGTGAATTTGTTCCAAAATATGATGTACGTGTTTTTCTATCTGTTCCACTGCATGTTCTCCAAATGCCCAGGTAAATTCTTCCAGAGAATTTTCCTTCTCGGCAGGCAGATGAAACAGGGGATGATCCTCGTGATTTTCCAAATCTTCCAGGGGATAAGGCTCCTCCATACCAGCATCCAGAAGGGCAGTTGTTATGGTTCTTCGTACCATGCCCTCCTCAATCAGATGTCCGATTCCAAGCTGGCGCATCTGTTCATTTACGATATCCATGTGCTCTGTGATGTAGAAACGGATGCCTTTTTGGGTCAGGGTTTTTGCCAGCATTTCCAGACGGTCAGCAGCTGTGATATCCAGACTTGTGATGGCGCCGGCATCGACGATGACCGTGTGGGTATCCTTCTGAATATTGTTTTCGATATCCTCCTGAAAGATTTTAATGTTGGCGAAAAAGAGACTTTCGCTGAAACGGTAGATGATTGTGTTTTGGATGGGATGGGCGTAATGATTCTTTGCAAGATCATAGAAATCATCCCGTCCCGGAATCCTTCCCAGGAATGCTCTGGGTGGGTTGGTTGCCTTTAAGATCACCGATACGAAGGAGAGAAGGATTCCAATGATTACTCCATAAATAGTTCCCAGAAACAAAACTCCCAGGCAGGCGGCGACAAAGATATAGCATTCATGTCGACTGACCTTGTAAAGCCGGATTGCCAGATCGAATTCTACCACCTTCATCAGAGCAGAGATAACAATGGCGGTCAGCACAGGTACCGGAAGATATTCAATAAGTCGGGCGGCAAACAAAAGAACTCCCACCATAGAGATACCTGCTGTGAGAGAAACAACCTGTGTCCTGCCGCCAAACTGTTCGTTCATGGTAGTTCGGGAAATACTTCCGTTGACCGGGCAGCAGCCCACAAAGGCGGCAGCCAGATTGCCCGCAGCACAGGCCAGGATTTCCTGGTTGTCGTTGATTTTATAGCCGTTTTTAAAGGCAAAGCTGTTTTCTGACAAAAGAGTTTCTGCCATTACCACCACAGCTACCATAAGGCCCCGGCCTGCTGCGTGGGTCAGATCCACACCGGAGAAGCTGGGGAGTACGAGCTCAGGCATTCCTGGTTCCACGGCAGACAGTAAGGCGACGCCATATTGATTCACGTGAAAAATTTTGGTGGCGGCTATTCCAGCTGCCATAATGACGATCACCATGGGAAATTTCGGGTACAGCTTTCTGGAGATCAGGATGATAGCGAGAGCCCCTGTGCCGAGAAGCAGAGATACTACATTCAGATTCCGGCAGGAGTGCCAGATATGTATCAGCAATTCCAGAAGCTCCCCGGAGCCGGATTTGCTTCCCAGTATTTTAGGAATCTGCATCAAAATGATGGTAAGGGCAATGCCGCTGATAAAGCCGCCCATTACAGGAGTGGAGATAAAATCCACGATTTTCCCTGCTTTCAGCAGATAAAACAGCAGCAGCCAGATACCGGTGAACAGAGCAATCATGGGAATATACTGCAGCGCTTCTGGAGAACCGGCAGGGATTCCAAGAGAGGCAAGAGCTGCACCCACAATGGCGGCAGGAGCCGCATCCACACCCAGAATGAATTGGGGTGAGGTGGAAAACAGGGCAAATAAAAGGATCGGGAAAATAGAGCCGTACAGTCCATATACGGCGGGAAGCCCGGAAACCTCCGCATAGCCCATGGATATGGGGATGGAAACTGCCGCGATGATGATTCCGGATAGAAGATCTTTGGGCAGACAATTCCATTGGTAATGTTTCAGTGTGGTAAAAAATGTAATCTTCATGTCAAATCTCCTTAGAGGTTAATAAAACGGGCCTTTGAAGGCTCTGATTGTAAATATTATAGCACACAATGAACAGGTGAAAAGGGCAGTTTCCTTAAATTTGTACTAAAATTTCGTCATTTTTCTCTTTACTAACTTGCTGTTTTGTGAGAAAATACTAACAGGTATGCTGTTATTATTTTAACAGCTACATAAAGTCAATCTACCATTGAAAGGAGTTTTAAAATGATTTATTCACATGAAGTAGAAATGATGTGTCCAGTGGCACAGGGCGTGAACCATGGAGCAGCTCCAATCCCAGAAGAGGCAAAATGGGTAAAGGCGAAAGAAATTAAAGATATCTCTGGATTTACACACGGCATTGGCTGGTGTGCTCCACAACAGGGTACTTGTAAATTGACATTGAACGTTAAGGAAGGCGTAATCCAGGAAGCACTGGTTGAGACAATCGGATGTTCTGGTATGACTCATTCCGCAGCTATGGCATCTGAGATTCTTCCAGGAAGAACTATTTTGGAAGCATTGAATACAGACTTGGTATGTGATGCAATTAACACTGCAATGAGAGAATTATTCCTGCAGATTGTTTACGGTAGAAGTCAGAGTGCCTTCTCTGAAGATGGACTGGTAATCGGTGCAGGTCTGGAAGACCTTGGTAAAGGACTTCGTTCTCAGGTGGGTACCATGTACGGAACTTTGAAGAAAGGTCCTCGTTATCTGGAAATGACAGATGGTTATGTAACAGGTATTGCTCTTAACGAAGACGATGAGATCATCGGATACAAATTCGTAAACTTTGGTAAGATGATGGATTTCATCAAAGCTGGTGACGATGCAAACACAGCATTTGAGAAGGCTCAGGGTCAATACGGACGTGTGGCTGATGCCGTTAAGATCATTGACCCAAGAAAAGAGTAATCCCGTTTTCTTACATATCAATATCAGTCATGAACGATAATATAGGAGGAAAATATAATGGCTTTATTTGAATCATATGAAAGAAGAGAGAAACAGATTCTGGCTAAATTAGCAGAGTACGGAATCAACTCCATCGAAGAGACAGCAGAGATTACAAAAGCTGCTGGTCTTGATGTATATAAAATGGTAGAAGGCATTCAGCCAATTTGCTTTGAGAATGCAAAATGGGCTTACACTGTAGGTGCAGCCATCGCAATCAAAAAAGGATGCAGAAGAGCAGCAGATGCAGCAGCAGCCATCGGTGAGGGACTTCAGTCTTTCTGTATTCCGGGATCCGTTGCTGACCAGCGTAAAGTAGGTCTTGGACATGGTAATTTAGGAAAAATGCTTCTGGAAGAAGATACAAAATGTTTCGCATTCTTAGCTGGACATGAGTCATTTGCAGCAGCAGAAGGTGCGATTGGTATCGCTGAGAAAGCAAATAAAGTCCGTAAAGAGCCACTGCGTGTCATCCTGAACGGTCTTGGAAAAGACGCTGCTCAGATCATCGCTCGTATCAACGGATTTACATATGTAGAGACAGAGATGGACTACTACACAGGCGAAGTAAAAGAAGTATTCCGCAAAGCTTACTCTGATGGACTTCGCGCAAAAGTTAACTGCTATGGTGCCAACGATGTAACAGAGGGTGTTGCGATCATGCACAAAGAAGGCGTTGACGTTTCTATCACAGGTAACTCCACCAACCCAACACGTTTCCAGCATCCAGTGGCTGGTACATACAAAAAAGAGTGTATCGACATGGGCAAGAAATATTTCTCAGTAGCTTCCGGTGGCGGTACAGGACGTACTTTGCATCCGGATAACATGGCAGCAGGCCCGGCTTCCTACGGTATGACAGACACTCTGGGACGTATGCATTCTGATGCACAGTTTGCAGGTTCATCATCTGTGCCTGCTCACGTAGAGATGATGGGTCTCATCGGAGCTGGTAACAACCCAATGGTAGGTATGACTGTTGCAGTAGCAGTTGCTGTACAGCAGGCATTCGATGAGGGTAAATGCTAGGAAATAGCGGAAAATCAAGGGTTTGACAGGTAGTGGGAGGTATGAGATTTCACAAAATACGAGCACGTTTGTGAACTATTTGTGAACCGTTTGTGACCCCAGTTTTTGAACCGAAATGCAACATTTTGGCTCCCCGTGAGGGGAGCCTATTTTTAGTTTTTGGATGTCCTGTCGCGGCCATTCGATATCTCTATCTGTGTAAGTAGATTCTGTGATATCTTGAATGATAGTAAGTAAATAGAGTATAATGTTATCCATAAGCAATGATTTGT
>CAMQZX010000218.1 GCA_947039785.1 uncultured Lachnospiraceae bacterium
TTAATTAAATTCCCCATAGAATCCGTCCTTTTACTATTTTTATATGTATATATGTATTATTTTACCATATTCAAATGTGGAGTGCAATTTTAGAAATTAATGAGGCAGGATTCGATCAGGAAAACAGGGAAGTAAAATCCCGTCGGATACCCCTTAATTACTATGGTGGAATGTCTACACTTTTTCATAAAGCAAAATAACATAAAAACAAGGGATCTACACAACAATACTATTTGCGTAAACCCCTTATTTAATGCGGATAACAGGACTTGAACCTGCACGTCGGGGACACCAGAACCTAAATCTGGCGCGTCTGCCAATTCCGCCATATCCGCGCATAATGAAGCAATCACCCCTGTTGGGATAACCATATCCCATATAATAGCTCATTTTACTAAAATTGTAAAGTATTTTTTGTGAGAAATTGAATTTTTGAAGCATTCTGCTGTGAACGAGATGAGAAATAACATCTTGGAATAGCTGTTCGTTGGTAATATTCTGCCAAATGAGTTGCCGATTAATTTGTCAGTATGCCAGATAAAAAATTTAGGAGTTTTTTGGAGATTGTGGTATTGACAAGTGCTTTAATTGCTGTTACTATAAAAATACAAATTGTCGACAATTAAGGCGGGTGATAGTATCGCAAGAAAAGATGAAGCATATAATTATTTAAAAAATGCCATTTTGACTTATCAGTTTGCTCCGGATGAAGCAATCTCTGAGATGGCGATTTCCAAGGAATTGAAAATCAGTCGTACTCCGGTGCGGGAAGCTATGCGGGAATTGGAAATAGAAGGGTTGATTATCAGTTATCCTTCCCGTGGTACTTTTGTGGCATCTTTGACTCCTTACGATGTGGAAGAAATTTATGAGCTGAGATGTCTGCTGGAGCTTTGGGCGCTAAAGCACAGTCTTCAGAGAATTACAGAGGAAGAACTGAACGAAGTTGAAAATATGTTTCAGAAAGCGGCTGAGAATTCTGACTGGGCCGGTCTCCATGAGGCGGATCGAAAGCTCCATGGATTGATTGTGGAGAAGTCCGGAAGCAAGAGGTTGATTACCTTTGTCAATACATTGAATTCTCAGATTGAGCGTGTTCGGCGTGTCAGTGCAAAGGAACAGGGACGTAACCTTCGTTCCTATGAAGAACATATGCAGATTATAAGCAGCATCCGTCAGCAGGATTTGAAAAAGTGTGAGTCTATTTTGGAGGAGCATTTACATTCTGTGGCAAATTCTGCAATTGAAGTAGTTAGAACTGGAATCTGTTAACCGTGTATAAGGTCGGCTCCTTTGGAGCTGGACAGTAAACATAGGAAAATATACATATCCGCATAGTTGGAAAAAAATGCGGATATATATTTTCGAATGTATTGTCGACAATTAGTATACAACAAGTCGGCAAAAACAAGGAATGGCTATTCGGAGTTTTATCTTCTTACACGATAAAATCGTGTACATGCACAGTTTCATTGTGGTGACTGGAAAGGGCTTGAATAGTTATAATAAAAGTAAGTATTGGGAGGATCATATGAACGATATTATTGCAAGACTTAAGAAAATGGATACCACCTGTGTATCCGATGCCATGGATAAGCTGGGAATTCCCTGCGGATTATTGGGAATCAGACCCATTGGGCGAGGACATGTTATTTGCGGGCAGGCATTTACGGTACACTATATTCCCTGTGGCCAGGTAAAAGGTACAGTAGGAGATTTTCTGGATGATGTAGAACCGGGACAGGTGGTTGTGATTGATAATGGAGGCCGTGAATATTGCACTGTTTGGGGTGATATTATGGCATATGCGGCGAAGAAGCGGGGGATTGAAGGCACTGTGATCGATGGTGTCTGCCGCGATATTCCGGCAGTGACAGAGCTTGGATATCCGATTTTCTCGAAAGGGTATTATATGGTTACAGGGAAAGATCGGGTGGAAGTGGATGCAGTGAATGTACCCGTTGCAGTGTCCGGCATTCAGATTCGGCCTCAGGACATTATTCTGGGAGATGATACAGGTGTGATTGCAATTCCAAAGGAGAGAGCTGAGGAAATTCTGGAGATCGCAGAGCAGATTGATCGTACAGAAAAAGCCATTCGGGAAGAGCTGGACAAGGGGTTAACCTTAAAGGAAGCCCGTGCCAAGTTAAATTATCACCATCTTCAGTCCAAAGAATAAGAAAGGAAGGTATTACCGATGAAAAAAGTATTTAAAATTATGAGATCTCCATGGACCATATTTGCTGCGATGATTTTGGGATTGATTGTGGGACTTATCGCTCCGGAATTTGGTGTGGCTCAGGCGTTTATTGGTTCCCTGTTTGTAAAATTGCTCCGTATGGGTGTAGTACCTTTAATCTTTGTAAATGTAATTTATGCCATCGTAGGCTTGGGTGATGCTCAGAAGCTTGCCCGTATCGGCGGAAAAACCATAGCCCTTTTTATGACTACCACATTTTTTGCAGGATTAATCGGCTGTATCACGGCATCCATTATTCAGCCGGGAACAGGATTTGTATATCAGGAGACAGCTGATTTGACAGAAGCAGCAGAAGCTACCGGTAATTCCTTCTCTGAATTTGTGATGAACATGGTTCCCACAAACATTATCGAAGCATTGAGTCAGGGAAATATGCTTCAGATTGTTATTTTCGCAGTTGCTTCCGGTATTGCCATTCTGTATCTGGACAGCAAATACAGAGAAGTGTTGGTGACCGGATTTGAGAGTATCAGCAAATGGCTGATGAAGATTCTGGACGGCGTTTTGACCATCGCTCCCATTGGTATTTTCTCCCTGGGATGCAACACCATGGCAAGTTACGGTGTGGATGTGATCAAGCCAGTGGCAAAATTGATTATCACCTGTTATTCTGCCGGACTGCTTCAGTTGTTTATCATATATCCAATGTTATATTTTATCATTTGCAGAAAAAATCCAATCAACGTTATGAGACATCTGGCTCCTGTATGGATTACTGCTTTCAGCACAAGAAGTACCAATGCCACTTTGCCGGTATCCTTAAGATGCAGCAAGCATGGAGTGGGAGTATCGGAAGGCGTGGCTGACTTTGTCATTCCTCTCGGAGCCAGCGTTAACTGTGACGGAGCTGCCATTTTCCTTGGAATCGTTGTCACCTTTGTATCACAGAGCATCAATCAGGATTTGACCTTTGGAAATCTGCTGACTATGGCTTTAGTGGGAGCACTGGTAACTTTGGGAAATACAGGAATCCCTAATTCCATGTTTATCATGGTCCCTGTTATCTTACAGACCTTTGGCCTTCCTCTGGAGTTTATGGGATTAATGGGAGTTTATCCGATTATTGATTCCATCTCCACAACCAATAACGTAACTGGTGACAATATGGTGGCAGCAATTGTAGATGTTACAGAAAAGAAACGTATGAAAAAGGCTGCCTAAGAGGAGGACATGCATGAGTGAGAGATTTAACAAAAATATTGAACAGATGAAAGCTTCGGCTTCCATGGTAATTATGGCAAAGGCCAAAAGAATAAAGGCACAGGATCCAGAGATCATCGATCTGGCCGGAGGGGAGCCGGATTTTGATACACCGGCACGGATCTGTGAGGAATTGTTCCGTCAGGTGAAGGCAGGATATACCCACTATACGGTGGGGCCAGGACTTCCCGAGCTGCGTGAGAAAATTGCACAGAAATTAAATACAGAAAACGGCTGTTCCTATCATCCCGACGGTGTCATTGTGACACCGGGAGGAAAATACAGCATTTATATGGCTGTCCGCACTTTGGTAAATCCCGGCGATGAAGTAATGTATTTAAATCCTGGATGGGTGTCCTATCCTTCCATCGTGGAAGCTGCCGGGGCAGTACCGGTAGATGTGAACTTAAGATATGAGGAAAATTACCTGATTCGGGAAGAGCTATTGGAGGAAAAATACAGCGAGAAGACGAAGCTTCTGATCATCAATTATCCCAATAATCCCACGGGACGTGTGCTGACTCCAAAGGAAGCAGAAGTGATACGACGGTTTCTGCTTCGCCATAAAGATGTACTGCTGCTGTCAGATGAAATGTATGAGCGTATCTTATACGATGACAATTGCAACGTAAGCCCTGCTTCCATGCCGGAAATTGCAGACCGGGTGATCACGGTCAACGGATTTTCCAAGAGCGTTGCAATGACTGGATGGCGTATCGGATATATGGCGACCACACCGGAAATTGGGGCTATGGCAGGTAAGCTGTTCCAGCACACCATTAGCTGTGTCAGCGGTTTTATACAGAAGTCTGCCATCGTAGCTCTGGACTGTCAGCAGGAAATCGAAGAGATGCGCAAAATCTATGAACAGCGCAGAAATCTGTTTGTTAATGGTTTGAATCAGATTCCCGGTGTACACTGTACTATGCCGGAAGGTGCATTTTACGCATGGACGGATTTTGATATTCCGGGGATGGATTCCAATCAAGTATGTGAGTTTATTTTGGAGCAGGCAAAGGTGGTCGGCGTTCCAGGTATTTCCTACGGGGAGCAGCAGGGAAGCCGAATGAGATTCTCCTTTGCCACATCCACAGATCAGTTGGCGAAAGCAGTAGAAAATATTTCCGCTGCCATGGCTAAAATAAAATGCGAAAAGAAGGAAGGATAAAAGGAATGGTGAAAGAAAATGAGTATTTGCATTAATTTAGACTATCCACGTCCGGACCGGGAATTGGTGGAAAAGTTCCGGGGAATTCCGGTGGCAAATGTGGATGACTGTATGTCTCGTATGGCAGCCATCGACAGTAGGATTCGTCCTCTGAATGATGCATATCTTCTGGGTACGGCATTTACTGTCCGGGTACCAGCTGGTGACAATCTGATGTTTCACAAAGCTATGGATCTGGCACAGCCGGGTGATGTGATCGTAATCGATGCAGGCGGAGGAATGGAGAGGGCAATCTTTGGTGAATTGATGTCCAAATATTGTCAGTCCAGAGGGATTGCAGGTCTGATTGTGGATGGCTGCATCCGTGACCGTGTGGCACTGTCTCAGATGACTATGCCTGTGTATGCCAAGGGAGCAACACCAAATGGCCCATACAAAAATGGTCCCGGTGAGATTGGAACCTGTATCTCTCTGGGCGGACATCTGGTAAATCCCGGGGATATTCTCATAGGAGACGGCGATGGCGTTATCGTCATCAAACCGGAGCAGGCAGAGGAGCTGCTGAAGGCCACAGCCCGCATTCAGGAAAAGGAAGAAAAGATTATGAAGGATATCCTGGAACGAGGCATTTATCCCCGTCCCTGGGTCGATGAAAAGATCAAAGAACTGGAAGCATGAAATGCGGAACAATCCGTGTATCATAAAGATTATAAAGACATATTCGACATGATTTGTCAGCCCCCTCAAAAAGGCAGAAGCTATGGAGAAAGCTTCTGCCTTTTTCTTATTGACTTATCTGTGATGACATTTCCATTAGCTGTATCGGTGAGGCAAGCTATGTTATTCCTCTGCCCATTCGATTATAACTGAATATTACAGGATTTGAGCCGCAATTGCAGCAGCAGATAATAACATAATGGTGGACAGAGGCGAGAAGCCTATCTGTTTACAGAGCGGTATGAAGAAGCTTAATTCACAATCCCATACTTTCGTATCCGATACTGGAGTGACTGCCGTTGGATGCCCAATACTCTGCTGGCCTGAGAGACGCTTCCGTTGCATTCCTTCAGGGTGCGGATGATGATTTCGGCCTCGAAGGCGCTGACCTGTTCCTGCAGGGTTCCTGTGGTTGGAATCTGGACGGCGCCTATAGGGGCTGATTCCTGTCTGCGATGGCAGTATGCTGGCAGATTTTCAGGGCGGAGCGTGTCATCGGAGGCCATATTCATGGCATACTCCACAGCGTGGAACAGCTCCCTTACATTGCCGGGCCAGCGGTATTGCTGCAATTGCTCCAAAGCTTCAGGGTCAATATGGTGAAACGGGAAGGCGTATTCCTGCTTCAGTTGGCGGACGTGGTGCCAGACCAATTCTTCGATATCTTCCGGTCTGTCCCGCAGAGGCGGAATATCCAGAATAATGGTGGCAAGGCGGTAGAAGAGGTCCGAGCGCATTTTTTTCTGTTCAACCAGCTCAAAGGGATCCTCATTGCAGGAGGAAATGACTCTTACATCGACCTTGATCTCCTTGCTGCCGCCCACTCTTCGGAAGGTTCCCTCCTGCAGTGCGCGGAGGACTTTTGCCTGCATGGCCAAAGACATGGAATTTAATTCATCCAAAAAAAGGGTTCCCTGGTCAGCTTCTTCCAGAAGGCCGGGCTTGTTCATGCTTCCGGTGAAGGATCCTTTGGCAGTTCCGAAAAGGATGCTTTCAATCAGATTTTCCGGGATGGCGGCACAGTTGAGTGCCACAAAGGGGTGATGGCTGCGTGGACTGCTTTTATGAATGCTCTGAGCCAGAATCTCCTTGCCTGTTCCTGTTTCACCCACAATGAGAATGTTGCTGTTTTGCTGGGCTACTTTGCGGGCCATTGTCACAAGAGCTATCATTTTGGGATGATGTCCTACCATATCCTGGAAGGTGTAGCCCTGTTCTTTGGGGGCGGAAGCAGCGTCTCTGACAGACTCTTTCATAGCTTCCTGCAGATTGTGCAGCTGCTTGGCTTTTTTGGAAATTACGTTGATATTTTCTTCCAGAGAGAGAACTGCGATTACATCGTCTCCATCCATGATGGGAAACGCGGAGTTGACGGTGAACAGTTCTTTGCCGCCTTTGGAATAGTAATGCTGAAAACGATTTTTTACAGGAGTTTTCATGCGCAGAGCTTTCAGAGAGGTGCTCTCATTTTTTTCTACATCGAACAATTCCAGCAGATGGCGGCCCTCTATCTTATCTTCCTCATGAAAATCCATGACCTCCCGTCCCATTTTGTTAAAATATATGATGTTCCCCTGGTGGTCATAAATCTGTATACTTTCATCCAGCAGATCCAATACTTTCTG
>CAMQZX010000219.1 GCA_947039785.1 uncultured Lachnospiraceae bacterium
AGCCCCTTTCTCCTGCTTACATTTATCTTATAAAGATAATATGATGATCTAAAGTGCTTTAAAACTTTCTAACCATACTTCTATTATAAAACATTTTGCATGAAAATCCTATAGATTTTTTCTTAAATTTTCTATCAATTCAGAAAAATATTGGGGAAGAGGCGCCTCTACTTGTAAATATGCCTCTGTAGCAGGATGAATAAATCCCAGCACCATAGCGTGTAAAACCTGTCCTTCCAGCTTATAGGGCCATTTCGCCCTACAATAAACAGCATCTCCAAGAAGAGGATGGCCTATGCTGGACATATGCACACGAATCTGATGGGTTCTGCCAGTCTCAAGCTGACATTCAATATAAGTATAATTTCCATAAGTTTCAAGCACGTGATAATGAGTAACCGCCGATTTTCCATTTCGGGTATTAATAGCCATTTTCTTACGATCCACTGGATGGCGACCAATAGGTCCCTCCACCGTTCCATCCTCAGTCAGTCTTCCCAAAACAATGGCACGGTATTTTCTGGTAATCGAATGTTCCTTAAGCTGCTTTGCCAGGCTCCGGTGTGTAGCATCGTCTTTACAGACCACCAGTGCGCCTGTGGTATCCCGGTCAATCCGATGTACAATACCGGGACGCAGTTCTCCATTGATGCCGGATAAATGGCCCTGACAGTGATGCATAACGGCATTTACCAGAGTTCCAGAAGTATGTCCTGCAGCTGGATGCACCACCATCCCCTTTGGTTTATTTACGATCAACAGGTATTCATCCTCATAGAGGATGTCCAGAGGAATATCCTCCGGAAGAATCTCCACATCCTGCAGCGGCGGAATACATATGGCAATCTCCTCCCCCGGCTGCACTTTATAGTTCGCCTTTACCGGCTTTCCCATCACGCAGATATGCATATCTTTCAAAAGTTTCTGAAGATAAGAACGGGACCACTGAGGATAGCAAAGACTCAAATATTTATCAATACGCTGCCCCTGTCCCGACTCCTGTACAGTGATATATTCCATGTCCATCTCATTCACCCGCTTTTTTATTTTTGTTCAAGTCAGGAAATATAAAATCCATATCTTCTTCTTTGTAATAGCAAAGGAAAAGAAAAATCAATAAAACCATACTGACCGTCACATAAATATCTGCCACATTAAATACTGGGAAATTGATCAGGGAAAAATAGAAAAAGTCCACCACATATCCCAGCCGGACACGATCCAGCAGATTTCCCAGGCCGCCTGCAACCACAAATAATGCAATCATCCGCAGCGGCAGAAAACGCCTGTCCATGGACACTTTGCAATAGAACATACAGGCAGCACCTACAAACAGGAAAAATAGTAAAATAAACAGCCATTGCTGGTTCTGAAGAATTCCAAATGCGGCACCTCTGTTTTCCAAATACTCCAGTTCCATAACACCTTTGATCCATATGATATTGGGCTGTCCTTTCAAGTGAATCACCGCCAGATGCTTAGTGAACTGATCCAGTACCACTAAAATTGCAACCAGCAAGATTCCGCCCACAATGGAAATCATCCGTTTGTTACTTTTCATACTCCCTTATTCTCCCATAATATAACGAATACCGCTTAACAGTTCTTCGTCAGTTACCGTTTTATCCACTACAGCTTCTCCAATCCCGTTCAGAAGGATAAATTTGATATTGCCGCGGCTCATCTTTTTGTCTTTCTTTGTAGCTGACAGGATTTCCGTATCCTTCAATCCATGTATCCGTACCGGAAGCTGGAACATATGGTTAATCTTCTCGATATTATATAAATCCTCGGTAGAAATCATACCTCTCTGAAGAGAAATATATGCAGCAGCAACATACCCCACAGCTACACACTGACCATGAAGCATGGAAAAATTCATAAGTTTCTCCACGGCATGTCCAATGGTATGTCCCAGGTTTAGCAACGCACGGATTCCCTGCTCTGTGGGGTCTTCTTCCACCACATCTCTTTTGATCTCACAGCAACGAAGAATCATATCTGCAAGTACATCTTCATTTTTTTCAAGAATTTCCTGATGATGTTCCATCAACCAATGGAAATATCCCCTGTCAGCCAGCATTCCCGATTTGATCACTTCCGCCATTCCGCAGGCAAATTGCTCCTCATTTAAGGTGCGGTAGGCACTGAGATTCATATAGACTAAGGAAGGCTGATGAAATGCTCCCACCATATTTTTATACTGACGAAAATCTACCCCTGTTTTTCCGCCGATGCTGCTATCCACCTGGGCCAGAAGAGTAGTTGGAACCTGAATAAACCGGATGCCTCTCAGATAAGTTGCAGCGGCAAAGCCTGTCATATCACCAGTTACTCCGCCGCCCAATGCAATCAGCATGTCCTTCCTGTCAAAGCCTTCCAAAATCAAATGTTCATAAATGCTCTGAATTACTTCCAGATTCTTATGCTCTTCTCCTGCCGGAAAGGTATAAACTGTCACCTTGTGACAGTAAGCTTTAAGCGCTTCTGACAGCTTATCTGCATATAGAGCGCCAACAACGCTGTCTGTCACAATACAGGCACGGTAAAACTCAATCTGATCTTTCTTAAGTTCCTCAACAATCTGATCAAAATCCTGGTGAAAACAAATCCGATAAGAAAAATCATTTTCTCTGGTTACTGGTAGTTCTCTGCTCATGCTCCATTCCTCCTGATTGTATGTTTAATCATATTTTATATATATCGGTTCACGGTCACCAAACAGCGACCCTTGCGGGATTGCCCGGTAGTTCCCAGAAACTGAAATTTCCCCTTTCCCCGCAATGAAATAATATCATTCTCTTTTAATTGATATCCATTGGATACCACCTGCTTACCATTGACATAGACATTTCCATTCTCGATATTCTGAACGAGACTGCTTCTGGATGATGAAAAAGCCACTGCCAAAATACTGTCTAATCTTAAAGAAGACACCGATCCGGTTATTGTCTGAAACTCTAATCGGGGCAAGTCCTCCGGCTGACTCACCAGCTCTGGCAGCACATTCGTATGCCTGACTCTGCACAAATTATCCAATATAAACTCTGACATGTGATCCAGACAAAATAAATAAGCTTTATCTTCTCTCACCAGAATATCCCCAAGTGTTGATCGGTCAATTCCCAAGTGAATCAAAGCCCCAAGATAATCTCGATGAGTCAACGGTTGGGAGAATTTGGCACCTTTATTTAAAATACGGATACACCGCAAAGGATATTCCCACTCATAAGAAAGAGCATCAGGAATAAATGCTACTATCTGACGCTCTGCAAATTCATAGCCGCCGAAAGCTTTCAGGGTAATACCAAGAGCTTTGCTTCCCAGGCTATTTACCATATGTAATTCATTTAAATTCAGAAAACCGGTAAATGTGGCAATATCTCTGGAATATGCCATATTCGCCAGTTCCTGAATTCTTTTCATAAAAAGTTCGTCTTTATCCCTGTTACTCATGCTGCTGTTATTCTTCTCCTAGTAATTGGAACGGATAGACGGCACGGTATCTCCCAATATATTCTGGAAGTCTCCGGACACATCCACGTTATATGGTGAAATAATAAAGATATAACTGGAAACTTTCCGCAAGCTTCCGTTCAGCGAATAGCAGGAACCGGAAGTAAAATCAATGATTCTCTGTGCTAATTCCACATCTACTCCCTCCAGATTCAAAACTACAGTACAGTTGTCAACCAATGTATCCGCAATCTCTCTGGTATCTTCCATGGAAACAGGTTTAATCACACATACCTCCATAGCGGCTGATGACTTTTTGGCATTGCGCATCGGTGTGATTTTAGACGATGTTGTTTTAGGCTGCTTCGATGGTTTGGAAGCAGACACAGTGGGAGTCGGAGCCTTTGTGGCTGCAACAGATTTCTGTGTCTTCTTGATTGGTTCAGGATCAAATAATTCATCCTCATCATCCAAGCTGGTATCTTTTCCTTTGAATTTATCGAAGAATTTCTTCCGCGGTTTGGTATCTTCTTCCTCTTCAAAATCTTCTTCGAAATCTTCTTCAAAGAAGTCGTCATCATAATCATCATTTAACTTGATGGCATCTAAAAACTTATCTAAAACACCCATGTTTTAAATCTCCATTCTTTATTTTCTTATCGTATAATTTCGTTCCCCAAAAATGCCGGTACCTACCCGTACCATTGTGGCACCCTCTTCTACAGCAACCTGATAGTCGCCGGTCATCCCCATGCTTAAAACATGCATATTAACATTATTAATGTTTTTATTGCAGATGTCAACACTTAATTTTTTGAGAGTCCGAAAAACTTCTCTGTTTTCTTCTGGATTTTCTACAAAAGGTGCAATTGTCATAAGCCCTTCCACCTTCAAATGAGACATTTTTGAAATTTCTTCCAAAAGAGGAATCACATCCGATACACCCAGGCCAAACTTTGTCTCCTCCTCGGCAACATTGACTTCCAGAAGAATCGGCATTACCAGATCATGCTTGGCAGCCTCCTGTTCAATGGTCTCTGCCAGCCGCAGGGAATCTACGGAATGAATCATATCAACCTTATCAATGATATATTTTACTTTATTACGCTGCAGATGTCCAATCATGTGCCAATGAATGTCCTTTGGAAGTTCCGGATATTTTGCCGTTATCTCCTGTACCTTGTTTTCACCAAAGTAACGTGCTCCCGCATCATACGCCTCCTGTAAAGTTTCAACAGGCTTCGTTTTACTCACTGCGATTAAAGTAACCTCTTTCGGATCTCGATTGCTTTTCTCACATGCTTTTATAATATTCTCCTGTACTGCTTTCAGATTGTCTGCAAGCATCTCAATTCCTCCTTTTGTCTAAAATACATTAATCAAATTTTCTAATAATTAATATAGAATATCTTCTTCATTTACATCTGTAGCGTCGAATACAATATGGTCGTACTGGCTCAGGCCATAGGCTGTTCCTTTCTCCACGATACAGTATTCATCATTCTGATCAATAATGGAAATAATCCGAAATCTGGCGTACCCCTCATTGATGCAATATACCCCTTCCAGATTTCCAGTCTCCTGCACAACAAACCGTTCACTGGAATCCGGCTTGATTAAAACAGCTCCTTCTTTAAAAGAGGATTTGTCCACGTAATACTGTTCCCCGTCTTTTGTCTCTGCATAAATGGTTGCACTGACAAATTCTGTAGAATCACTGCCGTCAACCTCCACCAAAAAGCCTGCCTCCTGAGTATTGCCGCCCTTGGTCTGGTAATCCTTCGGAATCAAATAAAATTCCTTATTGATGATGGCAGAAAGCGGAAGTTTCAATCCACTCTGGGTATTTGTCACAAGCTCAATATCCAAAAAACGATCTGAGGCATATCGAAGCAAACCGTTGTTGAAATCAATCTTACCATATTTGCCATCTCCAATCTCCACAATACTAAAGCTTCCTGACTGTGTCAGATTGTCTTTCAAAAATTTCACTCGAATGGAGGTACGGTCATTCAGCTGCGCTACCTGCTTGGTACTCAAAGGTATGTACAGACTCCAGCGTTCATCAGTAATAATAGAATAGACATCGTCTCCTGCCTGAATCTGATTTCTGGTTTTTAAATCTTCCTTATGATAGGAATTCTGATCAAAGTGTTCCTCCTTGATGGTATCTGCAGTAACATTCTCATATCCATCTTTGGAATATAAAATAATTCCATCTTCTACAGCACGGCTCAAGGTCTGGCTTCCAAAAGAAATTGCGCTGGTATTCGTACTTTCGTCCTCCGATGATGTAACGGTATCGGGGATTCCTGCATACTGCAAAATATTGCCTTCCAATTCAGATTTAAAACTGTACGTACTGTTAAAGTTACTTGGATTAAATCCATAGGAGAAATTACTCATCTGCTTGCGCACCTTGGACAGATCTTCTGCCTCCAATTGCATGTCCGAAGTCTGCAGCGGCTGACTGCTCACACCGTATACAATACCGGACGCATTGATCTTTGTACCTTCTCTTGCATAATAGTTAACGTACCCACCCATATCAGCCGATACCACCTGCTCTTCATGGATGGCGAGCCCCGTATAAGTCTCATTACGGGACAAAGGCCCGTTCAACACCTGATAGGAGGTAAAATGGCTGGATGTCAGGTATAAGATCATACTGAAAATCATATAGACAAACAGTGCTCCAAACAAAATAGTTCCAATGTTGAACGTAACAACTCTTCGTATGCTGCTTAGTATTTTCTTGATATTACTGTCTTTTTTTGAGTTATGTAATTTATATATAGATGGCACCTATATGCCTCCTTATTGCTTCAGATTCTTGAAACATTCTAACACAAAATGATTTATCTTGCAAGAAGATAAGACTCCAGAGAAGATAAGACCGGCACATTGCATCCGTTCTGAGCCTCGCAAAGCGTATTTCTGAGAACGGCGTGAACAGTACACAGAAAAAGACTGCCTCTCTCGAGGCAGCCCTTATGATATCATGTCTATAAAGCGGTAATAATCTGGGACTGAAAAGCTTCAGGAACTTCTTCTTTATCCAGTGACATGCTGATCACAAATGTGATACCATATTTTACACCAATATCATTTAACTGTACTAATGTATTGGTAACATCCAGGCCTTCCAACTTCGCAATTGTAAGAAAACCATCTAAATAAACTTGCTCTAAGTCGTGATCCTGAGAAATAATTCCACAGATAAATCCAACAAATTCATCCGCGTTCTTTAACGGAAATTCCATTGCATTAATCAAACGAATCTTATTATTAAGCTCGTACATGTGCTTGGTGCTCTTGTCTAAATAGACAATATTTCCGTTTGCTGTCTTTATTTCGTTATTTACTTTGTCTAAAAGTACTTTTGTTTTTCCTTTGCCTTTCTTCCCTACTATCAGTTCAATCATCCTGTTTTCCTCCTTAGACATATGTAATCGGTAATTTTACCAAAAACCTAATTTCTGTGACTTCAATCTGT
>CAMQZX010000220.1 GCA_947039785.1 uncultured Lachnospiraceae bacterium
AATATTTCATTTTTATTATATATTAGAAAGAATCCTCCGTCAAGGAATACCTTAGAGCGTATTTGAAAACAAAAAGGACAAAGAAAACCCATGTTTCCTTCATCCTTCTCGTCACACCAATTCTTCTGTTAATTTCCGCACTCTACGCTGATCTGATTAAAGACTCGCATAATATCTTCGGTGCTGATATTTTTCTTCTCCTCGTCAGACTTATCCATTACTACCGTTCCTTCGTGCATCATCACCAGACGATTTCCATATTCCACAGCATATCGCAGGTTGTGGGTAACCATAATGGTGGTCACTTTTTTCTCACGGACAATCTGATTGGTTAACTCCATGATAATCTCTGCTGTCTTAGGATCCAGTGCTGCTGTATGTTCATCCAGAATTAAAAAATCAATAGGTGTCATGGTGGACATCAACAGTGCAAGCGCCTGACGCTGTCCTCCGGAAAGTGCTCCCACTTTCGTAAACAATTTGTCCTCCAAACCCAGGTTCAAAGGTCGGAGCATATCCTTATAGGCCTCAATCTTCTTGCGATTGGTTCCTCTTGTCAGATTGTAAGGTTTCCCTTTATTATCCGCAACAGACAGATTCTCCAGAATATTCATACTGGGACAAGTTCCTTTGGAAGGGTCCTGGAATACACGGCCAACATTCTTATGGCGAAGGAATTCCTTCTTATAAGTAATGTCTTCTCCATTGATGAGAATCTTACCGGAATCCACCAGCATACTTCCACAGATCAAGTTCAGCATGGAAGTCTTGCCGGAACCATTGCTTCCCACCACAGATACGAATTGTCCGTCTTCCACTTTAAAATTGAAATCCTTGAACAGGCACATCTCATTGATGGTTCCTGAATTAAAATTTTTATTTACATTCACCAGTTCTAACATTTACTGCACCTTCTTTCTATCCATTGCGATCACCAGGATCAGCAGGAATAAAATTGCAGTGATCAGCTTTAAGTCGCTGGATTCCAATCCCATGCTGATAGCCAGAGCTACGCAGGCTTTGTATAAAATGGAACCGACCACCACACTGGAAGTCACCCGCAAAACAGTAATTTTACGGAACAAGCTCGTTCCAATAATTACGCTGGCAAGACCAATGACCACTGTACCAGTACCGACGGAGATGTCAAAAAATCTCTGATGTTGTGCAAATACACTGCCGCTTAAGGTAACCAGTCCATTGGAAATTGCCAGGCCCACAATTTTCACAAGGCCTTTATCCACACCCAGAGAAGTCAAAAGAGTGGGGTTATCCCCAACGGCTCTGAGTAAAAATCCGGATTTGGTGCTCATGTAGGCGTCCAGCAGATATTTGCAGATTATCGTCACAATGAAAATTACAATCACCGTGGTATAAGGAGCCAAAGCTGCCGGAACAACACTGTTTAAAAAACCATTGTTGAAAATAGTCTCTTCATTATAGATAGGAAAATTGGCTCTGCCCGCGATCCGAAGATTCACGGTATACAACGCTGTCATCATAATAATGCCAGACAGCAAATCACGAACCTTTAATTTCACATGAATAATACCTGTCAACGTACCCACAAGCGCTCCTAACACAAAAGAGATTGGAAGCGTTAAAACGGGAGAAATTCCTTTACTGATCAAAACCACAGTAACGGCAGCTCCCAGAGGGAAGCTGCCATCCACAGTCAGATCAGGAAAATCCAGTATTTTATAAGTAATATATACGCCAAGGGCCATGATGGCATAGATCATACCCTGCTCTAATACGCTCAATATAAGTGCCACAATCGCACCTCCATTTTCCTGTTCTCAAATATAATTCTTACTGCCTGATTACTCTACAACGATTTCTTCAAATACTTCATCTGCATCGGATACAAACTCATCAGAGATTTCCATGTTAATCTTCTCTGCTGCTGCAGTGTTTACATAACAGCTGGACTCAGAAATCCTCTCAAACGGAAGTTCGCTGGCCTTTGCCTCACCTTTCAGGACTTTGGCTGCCATCTTTCCTGTCTGCTCGCCAAGGCTTACATATTCCAGACCCATAGATGCCACACATCCGGCTTTTACCTGCTCCACTTCACTTCCATATACAGGAATATTGCTCTTATTTGCCGCATCAATAACGGTCTGCAGAGCAGATACTACTGTGTTGTCTGTCAGGTTGGAGATACAATCCACTTTGCCTGCCAGGTCAGCGGCTGCCATGGATACGTCTGCAATGGTGTTGATTCCTTTGTCTACAATTTCAAATCCATAATCGCCGGCCAGTTCTTTGTATTCCGCAACAGCACTCTCTGAGTTGGTTTCACTGGTAGTAAAAAGAATACCGATTTTCTTTGCATCCGGCTGTAACTTGCGGATCATTTTTAACTGATCTTCGATTGGCAATTTGTCAGAAGTTCCTGTCACCTCGCCTACCGGTGTTCCATCCTCACCTGCCAGCTCTGCTGCCACCGGATCTGTAACAGCTGTATAAATCACGGGGATTCCTGCCCCAGAAGCTGAATTATATGCAGTCATTGCACTTGGAGTTGCAATACCGCAGATCAAATCCACTTTCTTGGAAACATAACTGTCAGCGATGGTACTGGCTGTGGACATATCCGTCTGGGCATTGTCAAACAGAATTTCCAGATTTTCTCCTTCCACGATTCCTTCCTCTGCCAGTCCCTTTAAGAAGCCTTCTTTACAGTTGTCCAGGGATCCATGTTCTGCAAACTGAGAGATACCAATCACATAGGATCCTTCGCTTTCCTCAAACTCTGCAGAATCTTCGGAAGCCTCCTCATCACTGACGTCTTCCACTACCACGTCTTCCTGGGATTCACTGGAAGATGACTTTTCTGATCCTCCGCAGCCTGCCAAAAGTCCTGCTGTCATTACGGTTGCCATTAACATTGCGATTGCTTTCTTCTTCATAATTTTGTTCTCCTTTACTCTTTGACTTTGTCTATATTTATATGAGACTACCTGTGATTTTGCGTTTAAAAGTTTTGCTCCGCCGCAGTGCGATCCTGCCCGGATGATTTTTTGTATAATAGGGGGATGCTAGAGGAATTTCTAATTATACAAAAAACCGCCTCAAGCATATAGCTTGAGACGGTAATAATAAACTATTATTATCGCGGTACCACTCAAATTGACGAATCGTCCACTCTGTCATGTACATTCATACACGTCTGATTGATAACGGGTCAGATTCCCGCCGACGCCTACTACAATATACATTCGTTCGGGTCAGCCTCAAAAGTCCATTCAATCGATGACTTCATACTGTCTTCCACCAACAACAGCTCTCTGTAAATCCATCCTTCGACCTACTACTCTTTCTCATAGGTTTCTCATATTCATTGACCTTATTCTACCACGTATTCAAAAAATGTCAATAGGTTCCTGCAATAAAATTATTTATTCAGAATATGGGGAATCCTGTCTTTGCGGACATAGCAGATATAAGTATCTTCTGTTCCATACCCATTGGTCATGGACAATTCTACCCTAAAGTCACCGTTTGTATTGTCCCACAAGGATGCAAGATCATACCAAATCAGTGATGGTAAGATTTCCTCAATATCAGAACGCTCCGTGTAAATCTCCGGCTCCACCTCATCGTCCTCATCCTTCGTTTCTGTAATAACGCCTCCTGTGGACTCTTGTTCAGCATACTCATCCGAATCCTTACGATAATCATAGACACTGATCTGGCTGATCTTCTCAGGATCGAACTGAGGCTCCATCTTAAATCCCATCTCCTTTAAGATTGCCAGAGTATTGGTGAAGGACGGATAAATATAGGTCATTTCATTGGTTACCGAACTGTGTTGTCCCATTTTATACAGTTCTATTGATAACGCACTCTGATTGTAAATATAAGAATTATCTTCTACAACTCTGTCGTAATAAACTCTTCCCACTGGTATCTCATTGGCAATGATATCTCCATTCAGCGTCTGCATATCTTTCTGCAATGCCTTAACAAATTCAATGCGTCTGTCATCTTTTGCCGTGTACAATTCTTTTGACACACTGGACTCCAGACTCGTCAATTGAATTTGTTCCACTTTCCCAGGATCGTCTATGGTACGGATGGGATACAGGTCATTCAGATACTGCTCATTGTCGCTAAGTCTCTCAATGTCCTCACGGATATCTTCAAAATAAACCGTATACGAACGATAAACTGACCGGCCGCTCTTCAACTCATATTTTACATAGATAGGTAAAACACTTCCCAATTCATTCTCATATGTCTCATCCTCCTGCATTTTATCCAATTCTTCCTGATATTTTTTCGAACCGGCAATCAAATGCTTGGCAAGCTGATACATCTCATTGCCATTTCCCAACTCCATTTTGTCCAAACGCTGCTTATATTCGGAATACATTCCCCAGCTATCGATAAACAGAGAGTCTGTTACCACGTTTAAATTGACAATCTCATCCTGCTCTGGCAGATACCGGTCGTATCCCAGCAAATCAAACCGAAAGCTGCAGCTGATAGCCACCACAAGGATTGCAGTCACAAGGAAGGATAGCTTTCCGGAGAGGATTTGGCGGATATCCGGCTGATAAATCATCTGGATAATGCAATGGAACAAAAGCAATCCAAAAACCAAGCCGAATACAAACCAGCCATCTTTGCTTCCTCCATTTACGTTTCTGGCAATCATCCCCATCAGCAGCGCAGCGGTTGTGACCAGAATCACCTTGACCACAACAGCCACCTTCGAAAATGCCATGGATGAACCAGCTGCCTCCGAGGGCCTCTTCCTGTAAGCAAAGAGGCACAGTACCAGAAAGACACCAGTGATTCCCGCAGAAACAATGGTCGCCAACCAGCCGTTTCCCTGATTTAAGTTCTGGCTTACATAGTTGGCTATCCCAAAAGGCGAACCATAAGTTCCCATTCCGCTGATCAGGGATCGCTGATACTCATTACCTGTATAATTATTATGGAAAAACATCTCACAATAATCAATTACAATCTGCTGCAGCAAAATGGAATATCCAAAGAACACTGCCGTTCCCAGAACGCCCACCAAAAGCCGTCCTGTCAAAAGCATGGCCAAAGCTGTCAGGGAAAATGACATCACATAAAATACAAGTCCTATCAAAACTGCTGCCAGGCCGCCTCCAAAGGCTTTCAGTGTAAACACATTATTCAGCGCTCCCACACCAATCATAAGAATCATTCCAATAAAAGCCGGAATAAGATAGGTCATAACGCTGACTGCAAGCTGATTGAAAAACAATTTTTCCTTTTTTATGGGCAGGCTGTGATAAAAGTCCACCTTTGTTTTGGAATGCAGATAAGAAAAGCCTTCCACCGCACTTAAAATTCCAAGAAGTACCGTCACACACAAAATCGTAGACAACTGTTCAGCAGTTCCATAAGGACTGCCATACAAACTCCAGAAAAACAGCTTCTGCATCAATTCCAGTGTCACTCCATAAATATCCTTCCACTGACCGATACTCATCACCGCATTGACGGGAAAAACCAGAAAGTAGGCCAGGCAAGAAACAGCAAACACCCATATCTGTCTCTTAAACGTTTCCATCATCAGGCTAAAAGATAAGGTTCTTGACTTCATATCCTGCCACCTCCGTTTCACTGATAAAAATCTCTTCCAAAGACAGGGGGATTACTTCGCAGAAGATGGGTTCTGCCATTTCTACCCGCTGCATTATCTCAGTACGGGTTCCTCTGGCAGTAATCATCAGTAATGACCCCTGTCTGTGGTATTGCAGTACCTCCAAATCTTTTAACAATTGAGTTTCCCTCATATCGTCGGGAACAACGCACTGCACTTTATGAATGTGGAACTTCATCTCCTCCAGATCCTTAGACAACAAAATGCCTCCTTCATGGAGCAATCCCACATGCTCACAAATATCTTCCAGCTCCCTCAGATTGTGGGAGGCAATAACTGGTGTAAAATCGCGGCTGCAGATCTCACTGGCAAATAAACTTTTTACCGCCTGCCGCATCACTGGATCCAGACCGTCAAAGGTCTCATCGCACAACAAATATTTTGTGTTGGCACTCAACCCCAAAATCACACTGAGCTGCTTTTTCATACCCTTGGAATATGTATGAATTCTTCGTTTCTCGTCTAATCCGAACTGCATCATCATCTTGTGAAATCTTCCCGTATCAAATTCCGGATAGACATGCACATAATATTGCATCACTTCTTTCGGAGTAGAATTGGCAAAAAAGTACGCTTCATCGGACACATAAAAAATTTTAGATTTGGTATCCTCAGCCTCATACACATTCTGTCCGTCAATCTGGATTTCCCCTTTATCCTGACGGAGGATGCCACTTAGCATACGAAGCAGTGTACTCTTGCCAGCACCGTTGGTTCCTACAAGGCCAAATACCTCTCCCTCCCGAATATCCAGAGTCAGATTATTCACAGCCTTTACGTCCCCAAAATTCTTACTTACCTCTCGTATCTGTATCATAAGTCTTCCTCCTGATAAATTGCCCTGATCTTCTCTATCATTTCAATTACAGTAACCCCCATATTTCTCCCCTGTTGAATCAGCTTTCGCAGTTCCTCATAATAGAGCCTCTTCTGTTCTTCGATTACCTTCAGATTCGGAGAGACGAAGTTCCCCCTGCCCTTCACCGGATAGATGAATCCCTGCTGTTCCAATTGTGCGTAAGCTTTCTGGATCGTATTGGGATTGATTGACAATTCCATAGCCAGCTTCCGAACAGAGGGCAATTGGCTGTCCGGCACCAACACGCCTTTTATGATCAACATCTGGAACTTTTCTACGATCTGTTCATACAAAGGCCGTCGATCCTGATAGTCGATAATAATCATAGCAGTCTCCTTTCTGTATTTAGTGTACTATTTACCTTAGTACAC
>CAMQZX010000221.1 GCA_947039785.1 uncultured Lachnospiraceae bacterium
TACACTTCTAGCTTCGTCGGCAGCGTCAGATGTGTATAAGAGACAGATGTATGGGTTCCTGATACAGCTACAGTTCCAGGTGCAGGTACTTATTACACCAAACTGTTACAGGCATGTCTGAATAAATTAGGGTATAATGCAGGTACAGAGGATGGAATTTATGGTACCAATACAAAAAATGCTATTATAAGATTTCAAAGAGCAAATAAACTAGATCAAGATGGTGTTGCTGGGGAGATGACATGGAGATATATGGATATTCGAATTGACACGGCTGGAGGAAAGGTTAATTTCTAAAAATAATTAAAAAGTTTTGTTATTTGATGACATGTTTTGAGTGTAAACTGGGGCGCCAGAAAGTAGAAAAACCTAAAAGAAGATAATAGTTTTAATAAGTAATGATTTCATCTAAACTTTTACAAAAAGATAAATAACGATAATTCTATAATTTGGTTTAGGTTTGCAGTAACTCTATATAATCAATATCATGAAAAATAAGAATATCCCGTGGAGAAGCATGTGTTGAAAACACAGAATTCCACGGGATATTTTTATTTTGGAGTAAGAGACTTAAAAAATGGCATTCACTTGCAGTCTTTGCTTTTTCTGTGAAATTCCCATGAAAACAGTATTCTTTCGTTTGGAAAATGGCGTATTTTGTGCTATAATGGACATGTGAGAGTGCGTCCAATTGCGGATTTTACAGGTTTTGGGCTCGCTTTCTTTGGACACAGTGAATAGAATTAGGAGGAAAAGCATGAGCGTAGAATATGGAGCAGATCAAATCCAGATACTAGAAGGATTAGAGGCTGTCAGGAAAAGACCGGGAATGTATATTGGTAGTACCTCCAGCAGAGGACTTCACCACTTGGTGTATGAAATAGTTGATAATTCAGTAGATGAAGCTCTGGCAGGATTCTGTGATTTTATAGATGTAACAATCAATGCGGATAATTCCGTGACTGTTTCAGATGACGGACGTGGTATTCCCGTGGGAATCAACCATAAAGCGGGACTTCCGGCAGTGGAGGTAGTATTTACGATTCTTCACGCTGGCGGTAAATTCGGCGGTGGGGGATATAAAGTATCAGGTGGACTTCATGGAGTAGGTGCCTCCGTAGTAAACGCTCTTTCAGAATGGCTGGAAGTAAAAATTTACCATGAAGGTAAGATATATCAGCAGAGATATGAGCGCGGACATGTGGCTTATAAGCTGAAGGTCGTTGGCGATTGTGACCCGCAGAAGTCCGGAACCACAGTAAGCTTCCTGCCGGATAAGGAGATATTTGAAGAGACTGTTTTTGATTTTGATGTATTAAAACAGAGATTCCGTGAGATGGCATTTTTGACCAGAGGATTAAAAATCCGTATCACCGATTTGCGGGGTGAAGAGCCGGTCTGCAAGGAATTCCATTACGAGGGCGGAATCAAGGAATTTGTCACATATCTGAATCGCAGTAAGACAGAGCTGTACCCGGATGTCATCTACTGCGAAGGAGAGAAGGATGGAGTTGTCGTGGAAGTGGCCATGCAGCACAACGACTCTTACACAGAGAACACATACGGCTTTGTAAACAACATTACCACACCGGAAGGTGGAACTCACGTGATGGGCTTTCGTAATGCCATTACAAAGACCTTCAACGATTATGCCCGCAAGAATAAATTGTTAAAGGATAATGAGCCCAATTTAAGCGGTGAAGATATCCGTGAGGGCTTGACTGCCATTGTCAGCATTAAGATTGAAGATCCCCAGTTCGAGGGACAGACTAAGCAGAAATTGGGTAACAGCGAGGCAAGAGGTGCAGTGGACAGCATTGTCAGCAAGCAGTTGGAGCTGTTTTTGGAGCAGAATCCATCGGTAGCTAAGATTACCGTGGAGAAATCTGTTCTGGCACAGAGAGCCAGAGAAGCGGCCCGCAAGGCAAGAGACCTGACAAGAAGAAAATCAGCACTTGAGAGTGCGTCGCTTCCAGGTAAGCTGGCTGACTGTTCCGACAAGGATCCGGCAAACTGCGAGATTTACATCGTAGAGGGAGACTCTGCGGGAGGTTCTGCTAAGACTGCCAGAGACCGTGTGACACAGGCAATTTTACCGCTACGAGGTAAGATTTTGAATGTAGAGAAGGCGAGACTGGATAAGATTTATGCCAATAAAGAAATCAAGGCCATGATCACAGCCTTCGGAACGGGGATTCATGAAGACTTTGATATTTCCAAGCTTCGTTATCATAAGATTATTATTATGACCGATGCTGACGTGGACGGAGCACATATTGCAACGCTGCTTCTGACCTTCCTGTATCGTTTTATGCCGGAATTGATTAAGCAGGGCTATGTATATCTGGCGCAGCCGCCGCTCTATAAGATTGAGAAGAATCGTAAGGTCTGGTATGCATACAGCGACGATGAGCTGAATGATATCCTGACACAAATCGGTCGTGACAGCAACAATAAGATTCAGCGTTACAAAGGTCTGGGAGAGATGGATGCAGATCAGCTCTGGGAGACTACCATGGATCCGGAACAGAGAATCCTGCTCCGTGTGACCATGAATGAAGAGGAGTCTGCCGAAATCGACCTGACCTTTACCACCCTGATGGGTGACAAGGTAGAGCCGAGACGGGAATTCATCGAGGAAAACGCTCGTTTCGTAAAGAATCTGGATATTTAACCGGAGAGAAGATATAACAGAAATAATTTCCAATGAAATAGCTCAATAGAAAAGAGGTAAAAATGGAAGATAATATATTTGATAAAGTCCATGAGGTCGATTTGAAAAAGACCATGGAGACCTCTTATATCGACTATGCCATGAGTGTTATCGCAGCCAGGGCATTGCCAGATGTAAGAGATGGACTAAAGCCAGTACAGCGAAGAGTGCTGTACTCCATGATTGAATTGAACAATGGACCAGACAAACCACACAGAAAATGTGCGCGTATTGTCGGTGACACCATGGGTAAATATCATCCTCATGGAGACAGTTCCATCTATGGTGCACTTGTAAACATGGCACAGGAATGGTCCACCAGATATCCTCTGGTAGACGGTCATGGAAACTTTGGATCTGTGGATGGCGATGGGGCGGCTGCCATGCGTTATACAGAGGCCCGTCTTAGCAAAATATCTATGGAGATGCTTGCCGATATCAATAAGGATACCGTAGACTTTATTCCAAACTTTGATGAGACAGAGCGGGAGCCGGTGGTACTGCCATCCAGATATCCTAATTTGTTGGTGAACGGAACCTCCGGTATTGCCGTAGGTATGGCTACCAACATTCCACCCCATAACCTTCGGGAAGTTATTGGGGCAGTGGTGAAAATCATCGATAATATTGTTGAGGAAGACAGAGAGACAGCTATAGAAGAGGTCCTTCAGATTGTGAAAGGCCCGGATTTCCCCACAGGTGCCACTATTTTGGGTACAAGAGGAGTGGAGGAAGCCTATCGCACAGGAAGGGGGAAAATCCGTGTAAGAGCTGTCACAGATATCGAGACACTGCCAAATGGCAAGAGTCGTATTATCGTTACAGAGCTGCCTTATATGGTGAATAAGGCAAAGCTTATTGAGAAGATTGCAGAGCTGGTCCGCGACAAGAAGGTGGATGGCATTACTGATCTGAATGATCATTCCAGTCGTGAGGGGATGAGAATCTGTATCGATCTTCGAAGAGATGCCAATGCCAACGTAATTTTGAATCAGCTGTTTAAGCATACACAGCTTCAGGATACTTTTGGTGTGAACATGCTGGCTCTGGTAAACAATGAGCCGAAGGTGATGAATATTCTGGAAATGCTATCCGCTTACTTGAAGCACCAGGAAGAGGTTGTGACCAGAAGAACCCAGTATGAATTAAACAAGGCTCAGGAGCGGGCACATATTTTGGAAGGTCTGCTGAAGGCCCTGGATAACATTGACCGGGTAATTTCCATCATTCGCGGATCCAGAAACGTAGCCATCGCCAAAGAGCAGTTAATGCAGGAATTTATGCTGTCTGATGTACAGGCTCAGGCAATTGTGGATATGAGACTGCGTGCTCTGACTGGCCTGGAAAGAGAGAAGCTGGAGGCAGAATATGCGGAGCTGATGGAGAAAATCCGTAAATTCCAGGCAATTCTGGCTGATCGCAAGCTCCTTCTCCGTGTAATCCGTGAGGAGATTCTTGGTATTTCTGAGAAATATGGAGATGAGAGACGTACAGCCATTGGTTTTGATGCATTTGACATTTCCACAGAAGATTTGATTCCTAAGGAAAATACCGTCATTGCCATGACAAAAAAGGGTTACATCAAGCGTATGACGGTAGATAATTTCCGCAGTCAGCATAGAGGCGGCAAGGGAATCAAGGGAATGCAGACACTGGAAGACGATTACATCGACGAGCTTCTTATGACTACAACACACCACTATCTGATGTTCTTTACCAACACCGGTAAGGTGTATCGCCTGAAAGCTTATGAGATTCCAGAAGCAGGACGTACTGCCAGAGGAACGGCGATCATCAATCTCCTTCAGATCCAGCCGGGTGAGAAGATTACAGCTGTAATTCCGATTCGTGCTTTTGAAGAAGGCAAATATCTGATGATGGCAACCAAGAGAGGTCTTGTGAAGAAGACTCCCGTTACGGAATACGCCAATGTTCGTAAGACAGGACTTGGTGCCATTGCGCTGAGAGATGACGATGAGCTGATTGAAGTGAAGACCACAGACAATAAGAAAGATATTATTCTTGTGACAAAATATGGACAGTGTATCCGATTCAAGGAGACAGATGTGAGAAGCACAGGTCGTATTTCCATGGGAGTTCGGGGTATGAACCTGATTGACAATGATGAAGTTGTTGCAATGCAGTTGAGCAGCCAGGGCTACTATCTGTTGGTGGTGTCTGAAAATGGAATGGGTAAGAGAACGTCCATCAGTGAATTCACGGTTCAAAATCGTGGCGGTAAAGGGGTAAAATGTTACAAGATTACGGAAAAGACTGGTAATGTAGTAGGGGCAAAGGCAGTCAATGAAGAAAATGAGGTCATGCTGATTAATACAGAAGGTATCATTATTCGAATGGAGTGCGCCGGAATTTCTATTTTGGGAAGGATCACATCGGGAGTTAAATTAATTGATCTGGATGAAGGCGTCACTGTTGCAGGTATTGCCAAGGTGAGGGAAAAGAAAGAGGATTCCCTCCAAGAGAAAGCCGATACACAAGAAGGAACAAATGATATAGGGGAAGTATAAATAATGAAAAAAATGCGCATATTTGTTTTACTGTCTATATGCCTTGCAGCTATGTATCTGTTTACCGGCTGCGGGGTAAGCCACAGCTCACCAGAGGGAGTGGTGAGGTCGCTGGTGAAATATTATGAAAAAGGCAGCGAAAAAAAGGTCAAGGATTGCTATGGGATTGACGGTGATGCCGATGCAGCTACAAAAGCTGAAATCGAATCTACAATCCAGTACTTTAAGACTATGAAGTCTAAGGGGATTACACTTACAAAATGTGATATTATCCAGGAATATGAGAACTATACATATATATATATTTCTTACAAAGTGGATTTGGGAAATAAGAAAGAGTATCCCAAGATAGAGACATATTTTGTTGCGAAGAAGGATAAGAAGTATTATGTGGTGCCCACAACAAATATCACTGCAGAAATGAGTCAGGCCGCAGGCACTGCCTACGCCTCTTTTATGACAACAGACCCTTACAAGGAGTATCAGAAAGACTATGATGCTTTTGTATTGAAAAATCCCAGCTTCGAGGAAGAACTGGCCACGGAGTTGAGTGACTAAAAATCAGTAATGCAGATCCGGAAAGTAAAATAAACCAGATTCACGGAGGATAGAAGCATGAAGCGCATCTTACTTATGGTATTAAAAAACCTTTTTTATGTGCCTTATGGGTGGTTTCGACTTTTGTATTATTCTTCGCATGTAGATCAATATACAGAGGAAGAACGATATGCCATGATCAGGGACATTGACCATCGTGCCAATAAGGGCGGGCGTATCACCATTGAAGCTCATGGTACAGAAAATATTCCCAGGGAAAACGGATTTATCTTCTATCCCAATCATCAGGGGTTATATGATGTGCTTGCCATTGTGGAAGCGTGTCCCAGACCATTTTCTGTGGTAATGAAAAAGGAACTGCAGGATATTCCGTTTTTGAAGCAGGTATTTGCCTGTATGAAGGCATATGCCATTGACCGTGAAGACATTAAGCAGTCTATGAAGGTGATCATTCAGGTGACAAAGGAAGTCAAAGAAGGCCGCAACTACCTGATTTTTGCAGAGGGTACAAGAAGTAAGAAGGGAAATTGCCTGTTGGATTTTAAGGGAGGGAGCTTTAAAGCTGCTACCAAAGCAAAATGTCCTATTGTACCGGTGGCTCTAATTGATTCTTATAAATCCTTTGACACGAATTCCATAGAGCCATTGACGGTACAGGTACATTTCCTGCCGCCGATCTCCTATGAAGAGTATCAGGAGATGAAAACTACAGAGATTGCAAAAGAAGTAAAATCCCGAATAGAAGCGACAATCGAGAAATACGAAAAAAGATAAGAAATTACTAAAAAACCCGTTGACAAAACGGGTTTTATTTCGTATAATAACTTTTGCATCGTGGCATGAAACGCGGTGAACTAAATATTTATTATGATTTAGGCACATGGAGAAGTACTCAAGTGGCTGAAGAGGTGCCCCTGCTAAGGGTATAGGTCGTTTGCGCGGCGCGAGGGTTCAAATCCCTCCTTCTCCGTTGAAACAAGTAACGTAAACACGATACTTGTTTTCTTTTATCACAAAGAAGTTTGAAAAGCTTAAAAAAGAGTTGACAGATGGAAAATAATGTGATAGAG
>CAMQZX010000222.1 GCA_947039785.1 uncultured Lachnospiraceae bacterium
AGAGACAGTTTCAATACTTACCATTTACCCTTATCCCTCACATTTTACAATCATGCCATAGTAACATTTCAAAATATTTATGCGTAATTTAATATGTCACCAACGGACAAAATGGCACCAAATAGCACCGCTTTGCCAGTTTTTCCATAGTAGGAGACAAAATACTCGAACATTAACAGGAAATCTTTCTTCATGCAATTGTTCAAGATCTTATACATAACTAGAGGGAGTGCCACTGCACTCCCTCTATCGCTTTCTTAATAAATATGAATCGATACTGCATTATATTTTGCGTATTCTTCACAGAAGATAACCAGTTTCAAATTTACGCATTTTTCTACGCAAATTCTACTCGAAATCCCCTGACAAGCTACGATAATTTATGATACCATATACCGATTACTCAAACTGCTAATTTGAAACAGAATGCCGGAAAACCCAGCAAATATAAGCTCCGTGAAGTCCTTAAATCCAAACTTCGCTGACGTACTTACATTCCCATCTGTTTTGCAACCTCAGCAGCAAAATCTTCTTCTTTCTTCTCGATTCCTTCACCAGTCTCAAAACGAACGAATGCTTTAATCTTGATGTTAGCGCCGTTTGCTTTTGCTACTTCGTCTACGTATTTGGAGACAACCTGTTTGCCGTCTTCTGCTTTTACGTAAACCTGATCCAATAAGCAGATTTCTTTCAACTCTTTGTTGATACGTCCGTTGATCATGCCCTGGATAACCTTCTCAGGTTTCTGAGACTCTTTGGGATCATTCTTGATCTGAGCCAACAAAATCTCTTTCTCGTGAGCAATGTATTCTTCGCTTACTTCGTCACGGCTTGTATACTGAGGCTTCAGAGCTGCTGCCTGCATAGCGATGTTCTTAGCCATCTCTTTCACAGCATCATTTACAACATCTGTCTCAACGTCTACTAATACACCGATTTTTCCCCCCATATGTGTGTAAGAAGCAACAAAACCATTCTCCTCTTTCACCTGCTGGAATCTTCTGATGTTCATGTTCTCACCGATTACAGCGATCTGTCCAGCCAGAGCTTCCTTAACAGTTACGCTTGTGTCGAATTTCCATGGCTCAGCCAGGAAAGCTTCGATGTCTGCTGCACCAGTCTCAAGAGCCTGCTGAGCAACCTGTCCAACGTATGTCTGGAATTTCTCGTTTTTAGCAACGAAGTCTGTCTCTGCATTTACTTCAACAACAACTGCGCTCTTAGCATCCTCTGCTACCAGAACTTTACACAGACCTTCTGCTGCAACACGGCCAGCTTTCTTAACAGCCTTAGCAAGTCCGTTCTCTCTTAAGAACTCAACTGCTGCGTCCATGTCTCCCTCTGTCTTTGTCAGAGCTTTCTTGCAGTCCATCATACCTGCGCCAGTCATTTCTCTTAATTCTTTTACCATTGCTGCTGTAATAGCCATTTTTTAATTCCTCCAATTAAATATATCGTAATCTATGATCCGGTGATTATTCTTCTACAGGAGCTTCTTCTGCAAATTCAGCCTCATCAACAACAGGAGCGATTTCGTCCTCTGCTGTCTCACCCTGGTTTGCTTCGATCACAGCGTCTGCCATCTTGGAAACGATTAATTTTACTGCACGGATAGCATCATCGTTACCAGGAATCACATAATCTAATTCTTCTGGATCACAGTTTGTATCACAGATACCAATTAACGGAATACCTAATGTATGAGCTTCCTGGATACAGATTCTTTCTTTCTTAGGATCTACTACAAAGATAGCGTCTGGGATTCTCTTCATCTCTTTGATACCGCCCAGGTTCTTCTCCAGTTTTGACTGCTCTTTCTTTAATTCAATAACTTCTTTCTTAGGAAGAACTTCGAATGTTCCGTCTTCTTCCATTCTCTCGATTTCTTTCAGTCTTGCGATACGGCTCTGGATTGTCTTGAAGTTGGTCAGCATACCACCTAACCATCTTTCGTTTACGTAGAACATACCACAACGCTCAGCCTCTGTCTTGATTGCATCCTGAGCCTGTTTCTTAGTTCCTACGAACAGGATTGTACCGCCATCAGCCACGATATCAGATACTGCCTTGTAAGCATCGTCTACCATACCAACAGACTGCTGTAAGTCGATGATATAGATGCCATTTCTCTCTGTGTAGATGTATGGAGCCATTTTAGGGTTCCATCTGCGTGTCTGATGTCCAAAATGAACACCTGCTTCTAAAAGTTGTTTCATTGAAATTACGCTCATGTTTCTTATCTCCTTTTGGTTTTGCTTCCGCATAAGTCCCTTTCTGCAAGAACCGGTAAAACCAGCACCCCTATTCGAATCCCTATGCGTGCTTATTTTTTTGCGACTTTTTGATTATAGCATGAGAATATATGGAATGCAAGATAAAATATTAAAAAATCGCGGTAATTTCAAGGGATTTGCCGTTCTTACTGCCAGCAGTGATTTCAATTTCTTCCACCGTATTAAAGGTCTTAAGAACTGCCTTTTCCCTGAATCCTGCCACCAGACAAAATGGCTCTGCGGCCTCCTCCACAACATCGGAGAGGGAAAAAAGCACCTATCCTGCCATGGAAAGATGCTTTCCTGTATCAATTCTTTATATGAAAATTTATCTAGCCCATATTGGCAATCCGTTTAATGAATTAAAATTCTTTTCTCTCATAGCTGCCTCTAATTCCCAGCTCTTCCCTGTATTTTGCCACGCCCCGTCTGGACAAGGTGATTCCTTTCTCTTTCAAAAGATTGGACAGAACCTGATCACTGTAAGGCTTTTTCTTGTTCTCTGCCTCAATCAGCTCTTTCAGAACTTTTTTTATCTGCGTCGCTGTCATGCCAATCTCACCGCTTTCGCTGGATACTGCTGCCGAAAACATATCTTTCATCAAAAGCGTACCGCCGGGATACTGGATGTATTTTCCATTGACTGCCCTGCTGACAGTAGAGGGATGGATGTCCAGCTTCTGAGCCAGGTCACTCATAGTCATGGGATACAGCTCTCCGTTGTTCTCAAAGAACTCTGTCTGCCATTCAAGAATCGCCTGAGAGATAGAGAGAATGGTCTTTCTGCGCTGTTCGATACTGTTTAGGATAAATCTGGCGCGCTCCAATTTCTTCCGGAAGTACTCCTGCAGTTCTTCATCTTTACTCTCAGCAATCATTTTTAGATAATATTCGTTCAATTGGTAATTCCCCATCCAATTGTCATTCAGAATGATATCCCAGGAGGAGCCCTTTCTGGTAAAAAGGATGTCCGGAATCACATAGGAATTGTTTCCGGAATGGAAGCCGGAAAGCGGGCGCGGATTTAAGGTACCAATGAAAGCAATATATTTGCGCGCTGTGGCGGAAGAGATACCCAAATCTCTTGTGATATTACTGATTTTTCCCTGAGATGCATTTTGAAGATGGCAGGAAATGACGGCCCGCAGATTTTCCTCCTCCACTCCCAGCACATCAAGCTGACGCAGCAGACAGGCAGAAAGATTCTCGGCAAAGATTCCATAAGGCTCCAGCTGTCGCAAATCTTCCAGACATTCTTTCACCATATCCACCGGAGCTTTCACCGCACTGGCAGTTTCCTCAATGGAAGTGGTATAAAAACCGTTATCATCCAGATTCATAATCAGAAATTCGATTACTTTCCACTGGTTTTTGTCATATCTTTTAGCATCTAACTGATCTTTTATATAGCGCTCAATTTCTTTGTTGTAAACCGTAGGAGAAACTTCTCGAAATCGTGTCTCGTTTTTATCACTGTCCCCATAACCTTCGTTAAAGGTCTGTCTCTGATTGTACCAGGAATGAAAATCTTCCGTGATTCCCAGCATATCGTTACTTGTACTCTGTTCCAAAAGAGGATTCTCCATATATTCGTTATTTAAAAAGGAGCTTAGCTCCACATTACACATATTTAACAGCTCCAGAGACTGAATCTGTGTCTGCGATAACAATTGCTTTTGTTCCAGTGTTAGTCCAAAATTTGTATTCATCAGTCGTACCCTCTCTTCTCCACTCATAATCATTCTTTATTATTATAGTACAAATATCAACATTTTTCTATCGGCTTTCTGCCTCAAATTGTGACAGGATTTTCGTCTGTTTTTTTGTTTTGATTGCTTAGAAAAGATCTGTCAGGTCTTTTCACGGGTATCTGGCAAAAAAACATGCCGGATATGGAAAACCAGCCTCTGGTTCATATCCGGCACGTTTCTATTGTAAAACAAACAACAGATTTGAAAAGATACAATTCTGATTTTATTTCATGCTCATTCCCACTCTCACCATGCGAAGCAGGCGCTCCGCTGCATTGGAGAACAGTTCTTCTGCACGGTCCAATGCATCTTCAATTGGCATGGCTCCATTGATGGTGGTAATAATGGAGTCCACACCATACTCATAGATATTGGCTGCATCTTTTCCCATACCTCCCACGATGGCCACGCAGGGGATATTCTGCTTTTTGGCAGCGGACCCTACACCGAAGGGAACCTTGCCATAGACAGACTGGTAATCCATCATGCCTTCTCCTGTCACCACCAAATCTGCTCCTTCAATCACGTGATCAAAGTCTAAAATGCCAAGCACAGTCTCAATTCCTCTGTTTAATCTGGCGTTTACAAATGCCATCAGACCTGCTCCCAGGCCCCCTGCAGCACCTGCTCCCGGCGTGGAGGCGATGTCCTTTCCAAAGGTCTTCTCCAGCACCTTTGCATAATTTTCCATTCCCGCCTCCAGGAATTTCTTATCTTCTTCATCTGCCCCTTTCTGAGGTCCGAAAATGTAAGTAGCCCCTGTCTCGCCCAGCAGCGGGTTTGTCACATCGCACATAACCACAAAGTCTGACTCCTGAACATGAGGATTGATGTGGCTCATGTCGATGGAATGGATTTTGTGAAGGTTTACGGGCAGTGCCTCCAATTCCTGTCCGTTCTCGTCTAGAAATCTCACCCCCAGTGCCGCTGCACAGCCGATTCCTCCGTCGTTGGTAGCGCTGCCTCCGATGGCAATGTGGAATTTGCGGATTCCCCGCTCTAAGGCATCTGCGATCAATTCTCCCGTTCCGTAGGTGCTGGCACGGCGAACGTCTCTTTCTTCCACGGGTACTAAGGGAAGTCCGGATGCGGTTGCCATCTCGATGATAGCGCTGTCTTTGTGGAAAATGCCGTATTTGGCATTTACATCTTTTCCCATTGGTCCTTTTGCCACGATCTCTCGGAATTCGCCTTTTGTAGCAGATACTACCACATCTACTGCTCCTTCTCCGCCGTCAGATACGGGAATGCCCACTGTCTCACAGCCCGGGAAGATCAATTTTGCCTTTTCGTCCAGCAGCTCACAGATTCTGTCTGCGGATAAGGTACCTTTGAATGAGTCTGGTGCAAATACAATTTTCATGATATGTTCCTCCTGATGGTATTGATGTTTTTGATATCGGATACTTTTTTCTATATTTTTTGACGCTCTTTTTGATGCTGTTTCCTCCATGCTTTCACGATGTTTTGCATGTTGGTCATTGTCTTTTGTTGGTTTTATCATATAATGTATGGAGAACATTTTCAATGTGAGAGGATTCCAGATTTTTCGCATCTCTTTTGTATCGTTGTACCAATGACACACATCGCTTTATGTCTCTTGATTTTCCAAAATAAATGTGATACTTTGATGGATAGATATATAGATGTAATGCACGGATTGTTTTGCATGTCATGATATCATATACAGAGCATACTCATGGGGGGCAACTATGATTGACGAATTATTAGCCAGAAAATTTATTGATAAAATTGCATCTTACACATCCCACAACGTGAACATCATCAACGAACGGGGCATGATCATCGCTGCCAGCAGGGATTCCCATCGGGTCGGCGACTTTCATGAGGCGGCCTATCGTCTGCTGCAGCGGGACGAAACTGTCTTTTGCATCTCAACGGATGACGATTACCTGGGTGTTTTGCCCGGCGTCAATATGGTGATCAACTGTAAGGGGAAGAAAATGGGTGTCGTGGGAGTTACCGGAGATCCTGACCAGATTTATGACATTGCTCTGATCATCAAAATGTCCTTAGAGACCATGATGGAATACGAGTCCCAGCATGAACGGATTCAGGAAAGGAAAAACGCCAAGCTGCATTTTATGAATCTTTTGCTCTATGAAGAGGGAAAGAATACAGGGAAGCAGCTTCCCGCCATGGCTCAGTCCCTGGGCTATGAGTCAGACCGCATACGCCTTCCCGTGCTGATCACCTTTCACAGCCCCATTGACACGGAGCAATGTCTGCAGCTTCTGAAAAAAACTCACGGCTACCACAGCCAGGATATCTCCCACATCACACGCAGCGGGCAGATCATAGTGTTTAAAAGCTTTCCTTTAAAGCCCCAGGCGCTGTTCGCCCAGTATCGGGAACTACTGGAGCAGTATGCCGGAGAATTTCTCGCTTCACTGAAAGGGCAAACTGGAGAAAGCATCCCCTGCGATTTCTTTGTGGGAAGCTTCCAGAAGCAGCTTGACAGCTATCGCTACGGGTTTAAGCATTGCAACTGGATGAGTGATGACCTGCATTCCCAGACTGAAAATCAGAAAAACGCCAGTCATGGAGAATACCCAAACCTGTTTTATTTTTATGACTATGTACAGGAATATCTGGCAAGCCAGGTTCCATTTCTGGAAATTCATAAGATTTACCATACCATCGCAGAGACCTTTACTCCTGATTTCCAGAACAATCTGGTGGAGACCATCCAAAGCCTGGAACACAACAACTATAATCTAAATGCCAGCAGCAAGCACTTATTTATACCTGTCTCTTATACACATCTCCGAGCCCACGAGACTACGCTGCA
>CAMQZX010000223.1 GCA_947039785.1 uncultured Lachnospiraceae bacterium
AGGCGTGAACAGTAACATCATTATATATATAAATATCTGTCAAAACAAAAAAATTCAGTTGCATTCTGTCAAAATAACCCGTCTTTCACAAGAAAAGACGGGTTATGAAATCACAATCTAAATATTATACTATTTTTGTACTATATTAATAATCTTTTTAGGTACATAGATTTCTTTCACAATATTACCAGTCAATTTATCTGCGATGGCTGCTTTTCCTGCTTCAATGGCTTCCTCTTTGGATGCCTCAGCAGAAATACTGATAACAGCTTTGGTCTTACCATTAATCTGTACGGGAACTTCAATAGTATCATCTTTCATAGCTTCCTCGTCAGCCTCTGGCCATGTGTTCTTAAATACAGAAATCTCATGTCCGTAAACCTCCCAAAGCTCCTCGGCGATGTGAGGTGCAAACGGAGCCAGCAATACGATAAAGGTCTCGATGGTGTCCTTGTCGATACCGCCTGTTTTCTTAGCCAGATCGATCAGCTTGTTATTGTACTCCATGAAACCAGAGATTACGGTATTTAAGCTGAAACTTTCCAGTCTCTGAGTGATATCATAAATCAACTTATGACGAAGTTTAATCATCTCATCAGTGGCAGCAACATCTGCTTCCTTGCTGTCCAGCGCCAGCTTCCAGAAACGTTTCAGAAAACGGTTTACACCGTCAATGCCTCTGTCATCCCACTCCGCATCCAGTTCCGGTGGTCCTACGAACAGCTCATACATGCGCAGAGAATCACATCCATAGTCACGTACCAGATCATCCGGAGATACCACGTTACCTTTGGATTTACTCATCTTGATTCCGTTTTTACCAGTGATCATACCCTGGTTAAACAGCTTCTGGAATGGCTCATCAAAATCAATTGCACCGATATCGTACAGGAACTTGGTGTAAAATCTGGAGTACAGAAGGTGAAGGACTGCATGCTCCACGCCTCCGATGTACATATCTACCGGAAGGTATTTATCTGCCTTCTCCTTGGATACCAGCTCCTCACTGTTGTGGTTATCCACATAGCGAAGAAAATACCAGGAAGAACCAGCCCACTGAGGCATGGTATTCGTCTCACGCTTCGCCTCTGCACCACAGACCGGACACTTACAATTTACCCACTCATCGATGGCAGCCAGCGGTGACTCTCCTGTTCCTGTGGGCTCATAGGAATCTACTTCCGGTAATCTCAATGGCAGCTCATCTTCCGGAACCGGCACATTGCCACAGTGGGGGCAGTGTATAATCGGAATGGGTTCACCCCAGTAACGCTGACGGCTGAATACCCAGTCACGCAGCTTATAATTTACAGTTGCTTTACCGATGCCCCGCTTCTCAATGATATGAGGAGCTTCTTTCTTAAGCACTGCAGATTCCATACCATTCCACTCACCGGAATTGATCATCGTTCCAGAGGCTTCTGTGTAGGCTTCTGTCATATTTTCGATTTCCTTACCATCTTTGGAGATCACCTGGATAATCGGAATATTAAACTTGGTAGCGAATTCAAAGTCACGGTCATCATGAGCAGGAACACACATAATGGCACCAGTACCATAATCAGCCAGTACGTAGTCAGACAGCCAGATTGGAGTCTTTGCGCCGTTTAACGGATTGATGGCATAACTTCCAGTGAATACACCTGTCTTCTCCTTATCCTGAAGACGGTCTACATTGGACTTCATAGATGCCTCGTAAATGTACTTATCTACTGCTTCTTTATTCTCAGGTGTGGCAAGACTGGCTGCTAGTTTGTGTTCAGGAGCAAGAACCATGAATGTGGCGCCGTAAAGAGTATCCGGTCTTGTAGTGTAAACAGTAATCTTCTCATCTCTGCCATCTACCGGGAAATCCACCTCGGCACCATAGGATTTTCCAATCCAGTCTGTCTGCATCTTTTTCACCTTTTCAGGCCAATCCAGCTTATCCAGATCGTTCAGAAGGCGGTCTGCATATTTTGTGATACGAAGCATCCACTGACGCAGATTCTTCTTTGTTACAGGCGCACCGCAACGCTCACAACATCCATTTACCACTTCTTCGTTGGCAAGACCTGTCTTACAGGAAGGACACCAGTTAATCGGGAACTCCTTCTCATAGGCAAGACCTTCCTTAAACATTTTTACAAAAATCCACTGTGTCCATTTGTAGAACTCCGGATCTGTAGTGTTTACTTCTCTGTCCCAGTCATAGATGGCTGCAATATCGTTGATCTGCTTTTTGATATTTTTTACATTCTCTGCTGTGGAAATGGCAGGATGAACGCCCATCTTGATGGCATAGTTCTCTGCAGGAAGACCAAACGCATCCCAGCCCATGGGATGAATCAGATAATATCCCTGAAGCATTTTATATCTGCTCCATACATCAGAAATAACATATCCTCTCCAGTGGCCTACATGAAGGCCATTCCCAGATGGATATGGAAACATGTCCAGACAGTAATATTTTTGTTTCTTGCCATCGTCCACGTTGACTGGATTCTTCTCCCAGTTCACGCGCCACTTGGCTTCAATTGCCTTATGATTATAAGGTACACTCATGATTCTTTCCTCCTCTATAAAATCCCCCGTTGGGGCATAGCTATCTGGTGATAATTTTACTGTTTATAGAAGAATTTGTCAAGGGTTAGCAATAATGCTTCCTATCCCCGACTGGCGTCGCAAAAAAAGATTTGTAGTATTTGCAATTCTCATGTATAATAAGACACTGGAGAGATTATTCATATCTCTATCAAGTTAAATAGAAAGAAGAAGAAACATGAAAGCACTATTCGAAAAATGGACCAGCATCAGTCTGGTAAAAAGAATTCTGGCAGGATTAATCATCGGTGTTATTCTTGGATTAACAGTTCCTCAGGCTACCGGAATCACCATGTTGGGTGATCTGTTTGTGGGTGCTCTGAAGGCAGTTGCACCTTTACTGGTATTCTTTCTGGTCATCAGCTCACTTTGCAATGCACGGAATTCTCACGGGGGAGTAATCAAAACTGTTATTATTCTGTATATGTTCAGTACACTGCTGGCTGCAGTACTGGCTGTATTTTCCAGCATGATCTTCCCTATTAATCTGACACTGACAGATGCTGCCGCTGCAGATGCAGTCGCTCCTGAAGGCATCCAGGAAGTATTAAAGACCCTTTTGATGAACATTGTGGCCAATCCTCTGGATTCCATCATCAAAGCCAACTATGTAGGTATTCTGGCATGGGCCGCTTTGCTGGGCTTTGCCTTCCGCGGTGCCAGGGATTCTACCAAGCAGGTATTATACGATGTATCCGACGCAGTTTCCACTCTGGTTACCTGGATTATTAACTTTGCACCCATCGGTATTCTCGGACTGGTATTTAATACCATTTCCACCAGCGGTCTTGACATCTTCACAGAATATGGTAAATTGTTAGCATTGTTGGTTGGATGTATGTTGTTTATTTATTTCGTCACCAACCCTATTCTGGTATACTGGTGTATCCGCAAGAACCCATATCCGCTGATTTTCAAGTGTTTAAAACGCAGTGCTATCACTGCATTCTTCACCAGAAGTTCTGCTGCAAACATTCCTATTAATATGAAAGTCTGCGAGGAAATGGGTCTGAATAAGGACAATTACTCTGTTACCATTCCGTTGGGCGCTACCATCAACATGGACGGTGCAGCTATCACCATCACTGTTATGACTATGGCTACCGCTCACACACTTGGCATCGGCGTGGACATTCCCACCGCATTGATTTTAAGTATCCTGGCAACCCTTTCCGCCTGCGGTGCATCCGGTGTGGCAGGAGGTTCCCTGCTTCTGATTCCTATGGCATGCTCCCTGTTTGGAATTCCAGATGATGTATCCATGCAGGTAGTTGGTATCGGATTCATCATCGGAGTGGTACAGGACTCTGTGGAAACTGCCCTGAATTCTTCCTCAGACCTTCTGCTTTCTGCTTCTGCTGAATTCAAACAGTGGCGTAAGGAGGGTCGGGAAATTAAATTCTAGTGAGAAAAACTGTACTAGACATATAAGGAGATGATGTTATCAACCGGAATACGCTAAAGAGTCTATATCGTAGATATCAAAGAAAAAAACAGTATCAAAAACGACACAATAAAAGAGCATATCGAGTTCGGCAACTACGATTCCGGATTGCCATCTCATGTTTTTGTGTTATCCTGGCATTTTTCATTTTCACCAGGACTCACAAAGCCACGCAAACAGCCGACCAGCATCCTGCTCACACTTCCGCCCAGGAAACAAATGACAGGCACCCAACCAGCACTCCAGAACCGTCTGGCTCAAAGGAATTGTCTCCAGATATCTATCCTGCAAGCCTGATTGAGTTTGCAGAAAAATATCCGGAAGCCACAGATTTCGTGCTGGCTTATCCGAAAAAGAAGGATAAAAATCCCAAAATTGATATTTCCGGAGAAGTGAAAAAGGGTGAGATTCCTCTGTTTATACAGTGGGATGATCGATGGGGTTACCGGACTTATGGCGGCGATTTCTTTGCCGTAACCGGATGTGGGCCTACCTGTCTTTCCATGATACAATGCGGCCTCAGCGGCAAGACAAAATGGAATCCCTACCAGGTGGCACAAATGGCTGACAAACAAGGCTTCTATGTTAAAGGCGTAGGTTCTTCCTGGGATTTGATGAAGACGGGTGCTCAAAAGCTTGGATTGGAGGTACATGAAGTCGCAGACAATGCCGCTCAGATTCAAGAAACCTTACTGGCAGGAATGCCAATTATCTGTTCTGTGGAACCAGGTGATTTCACTTATACAGGTCATTTTATTGTACTGGCAAACATAAATAATGATGGCACCATCAAAGTTCTGGATCCCAACAGTAAAATCAACAGTGAAAAGTCCTGGGAACTGGACCGACTGATACCACAGATTGCGGGATTGTGGGCTTATAGTTATTCCGGTAATTAAAATCCAAACAAAAATTCTCTGCAAAGTCAACCATAACTTTGCAGAGAATTTTATTTTACTGATTTTTCACTTGATTCATCAGTCATACCCACAATTCATCTCACTGATTATTCCGCATCTGTACTTTCTAAAACATTCTCACCTTGTTCCGGCACAGTCTCCACATCCTCTCCGTCAATGGACAAGACTGTGCATACTGGATCGCCAGTTACATAGGTGAAGCTGATTTCATCTCCCGCTTCATATTTTACAATCTGCATATATTCCACGATTGGAACATCAAAAATCAAATCGCTGTCTTCCAGAACTACGTAGAAATGGGTATTGCCATCCACGACGCCCTGGACAATACGGTGAATGGTTCCCGTAATTTCCTCTGAGATTCCATTAGAATTTGAGGAACCTCCGCCAGCTTTCAGCATTTTGATATAGGTCTGCTCGCAGGCTGCTACGGTATCTCCAATTGCCACGTTCTGATATTTCTGGATATTCACCATAGCATACTTTTTCACCAGACCTGCATTGTCTTTCAGTGCAATAAAGTAAGTAGGTTCTCCGGAAATGTTCAACAACAGTGGGAAGGTTGCCTGATAACCCAGATTCTGTACCTGGCCCTCTGCAGATTCCATGGCAGAATATTCCTCCGCTCCGGCTACTTCATAATAGCGTGTTTCTTTGGTACGTTGGTTCATCAACACAAATCCCACATTGGAGCGGTCTCCGCTGACGGAAGTCACCCCCGTATACACCCACACATCGTCATCCTGAGCCAGATAATTATATCCGTCAGTAGTCTGTAAACATCCCTTCTGCCCCAGAACACTGTTGATAAATCCATTTTTCAACATTCCATGATAATCGTATAGCTCAATCAGCAAATCCGCCGGATACACACGATCCACCCAATTGGGACAGTCTTCCACATCCATAGACTGGCATTCTCCAGTCACAGCATTACACAGCACTACTTTATTGATAGTCTGACCGCCAAACAACCCAATAGTAAAATCTTTCACCGGACAAATCCAGTAAGGAATGCCTTCATCATTGATTTCAAAACTCAGCTGGTCAAAAATATAGGTGGGATAGCGAAATCTCAGATGACGATAAATATTTCGGTTCAGGTATTCTGACTGGGAATATTTAATTCCCTCCGGTACCTTCACAAGCTCTGTGTTCTGTGTCGCCATGTCAATGGTGATGTAGGCGGGAATTCCATTTCTCTGGTTGGTAATCCACTTAATTGGACTGGCATAAACCAGCGGTGTCACACGCACCGGCCGTCCCTGATAGTTGATCTGAGAGTACAGTGAGCTGACCTCAAACTGAGATACCATATCCACCATACTACCCATCTTACGGTTACCCAGAAGCTCTGCAGAATCCTTATCAAGCAGCGGAATCTGATTGTAATTTACCTCATCGATGTCCTCAGCAAAATTGCCCGTCTCCGGCTCCAGAAGCTGTTGATACTTATTGGCATTTACGATGGGTGACGACAAAATCGAACCAATCAGATAAATCACGATCACCAGTCCAATGGCACCTGTAATCACCTTTAATATCTTCTTCTCCTTTATCTCATACTTCAGATTACGGACATCATCCAGGGTCTGAATCCGTATGGTCTTACCAGCACACAAAATCAGCGCCAACACCAACACTGCCACAATAAACAGCCAAAAGCCGCTGGCATGGATATTGATTGCCGGCAGCGACACATAATAGTAAACACCGATCAACAGTAAAACCAACAGCGCGACCAACAGCTTTCCCTTTTTGTGCTTCATTCAAAATCCTCCTTATTATCGTTATGACACATTGTAACAGTTTTGGTACGACCTGTCTCTTATACACATCTGACGCTGCCGACGAAGCTAGAAGTGTAGA
>CAMQZX010000224.1 GCA_947039785.1 uncultured Lachnospiraceae bacterium
GCTATTATACAGCTGCTGTTCTTTCTGTTTTTCCCTTCCGTCTATACAGCCGCTTTCGGAGGAGTGAAATATTTGTTTACCCAGATTGGGGTTGGAGTGAAGATTGAGTTTACAGCATTTGCAGCAGTTTTGCTTACAATCTGTCTCTATACAATCCTGTTCGGGAGATTTTTCTGTGGATTTGCCTGTGCGTTCGGAAGCTTTGGGGATGCCCTCCATGCTTTCTATCTCTGGGTTTGCAAGAAAATCAAGAAAAAGCCGGTGAAGCTTTCGAAAACATGGATAAACAGATTGATCTGGATAAAATATCTGATTTTGGCAGTGATCGTATTGATGTGTTTTGGAGGTATCTATGGAAAAACACAGGGTTATAGCCCATGGGATGTATTTTCCATGATTCACGCCGGCAATTTCAAGCTGGGAGGGTATCTGCCGGGGATTGTGATTTTACTGGCACTTATGGTGGGTATGTGCATTCAGGAACGGTTTTTCTGCCGGATCTTCTGTCCTATGGGAGCTGTATTTTCTCTGCTTCCGGTCCTTCCATTTTTTACCCTCCACAGAGATTGGGAACATTGTATTCGAGGGTGCGCAGGGTGCACAAAGAAATGTCCCGCCGATTTGGAATTGCCCCCGAAAGGTTCCTGGGAGACTCTGGGAGAGTGTTTTCAATGCCAAAGGTGTATTGATAGCTGTCCAAAAGGAAATGTTCACTGCGGTATCCCAAAATTGAGAGGCATTGAAGAATGGTTTACTCTACTAAGAGCAGCGTTGCTTCTTGCGTTGTTTATCTATTTGGGAATTTAACTCATCAGCATTAATAATCAGTCTAGCTGATTTATTAAAATATATAACACATAAGGAAATGCAAGATGAAGAAAAAACAATGAAACTTGATCAGACCATTTGCGGTGACATATTTCTTTCAATGCCAAAAGCAGGAGACTGGCCAGTGCCGGGACTCCTGCTTTTACAAAATAGTACGTATTTTAACAATAGATTAGGTTTTCCCGGACGTTATCTTCTTCGAAATCAAACATACATCGCTCAAAAGCATTGATTACATGAGTTTCTCCATATTTATCATATCGCTTGTGCTGGCATCCGTAGCTCATATGCACATGTCCGTGAATGAAGAATTTGGGCTCATATTTTTGAATCAGCGTATTGAATACTCTAAATCCCTGATGAGGTAAGTCGCGTCCGTCATTTAGCTGGTAAGCAGGAGCATGGGTCAGCAAAATATCAAAGCCCCCTTTGCGATGCAGAGAAAACCAGAGCTTGCGGACTCTACGCTGCATTTCTTTTTCCGTGTATTGATTTTCACCTGAATGGTAACGCATTGACCCGCCAAGTCCCAGAATGCGAATCCCCTCGTGCACATAAATCTGATCCTCAATACAAATACACCCTTCCGGAGGTGTTCTGCTATAGCAGTCATCATGATTTCCACGGACGTAGAGCACCGGTATGGACGAGAGGGTAACCAGAAAAGACAGATAAGAGGGACTCAAGTCGCCGGCAGACAAAATTAAATCCACGTCTTTTAGCTTTTCTTTATCAAAATAGTCCCATAAATATTTCGATTCTTCATCCGCAATTGCCAGTATTTTCATTTCCCTACTGCCCTTCCTGTGTACTCTTCTTGTCGATTCCCTGTAAAGATACCAGGGGTTTGGCTTTATCAATCAGATCATCCATCTTTGGAATAAAACCGTTTACATTTTCTGCCAGCCAGTCCATTTCAATGATTTCTTCCGGAGTCAGAATTTTGTCAGGGTCTGTCTGTACCACACCTGTCTGTGAATATAAAACTCCAGAGAAGGGATTGAAATCTCCCCGGCAAATGGTTTCCTTTAACAGATCTGTCAGACGTGTCGTACCGATGGGCAGATGATGGGAACAGAGCACATCCACAATTCCTGCCGACATTCCCCACCAGTAATTTAAGCCCTTGGTGGAATCTGAGGCATCGTCATATTTCCAGGAGCCATCCATGATGTTACGGATCATTTTCTCATAAAACTTACCCCAGTGCCATACTGGCATTGCCAGATTCAAAGCATAAGTATCGGAGGCACGATAGAGACCAAAATGACGGTTGGTGTCGTAAGGCGCAACCATATCCTGACCGGAGATATAATGTACCTCATTTTCCAGAAAGCTCCTTCTGGCATCATGGTCTTTTAGTTTGGACCATTCCAGATAGATTTTAGCCCTTGGATTTACCATCTTTGCTCCCAGAGCAAAAGCATTGATGTTGGCGATCATTCCGAAAATGGGATAATCAGCCAGATATCCAATTTTACCATTTTTCGACATGGCGCCGGCAATGGCTCCCATTAGAAATTTTGGTTCATACATACGCGCATAGTAAGTTCGTATGTGCCGATAGGAAGTATTCAGAGAACAATTCAGTATTTTAATCTGCGGATGTTCAATGGCGACTTTCAGGCTTGCCTTCAAAAGCGGCGGTGAAGTTGTAAAAATCAGGTTATTGCCATCAGCGATGGCCTGTTCCAGCAAAGTCTCTGCGTTTTCTTCGGTAGCATTGTCATAACAGGTGGTACTGATTTGATCTGTAAAGGTCTGCTGGAGATGCATTCTTCCAAGCTCGTGGTTATAAGTCCATCCGGAAGTCTTTGCAGTCTTCTCGTGAATGAATGCTACCTGCAACTTTGGCGTGCTGACAGGAATCAGCCGTGAAAAAATGTTCTTTTTGATTTCGCCTTCTTCCGTAGGATTCATCTGCAGCTCTACCGGAGTATCGTGAGTCAGCAGCTTATATTCATCCCAGGTTTTGACCATTTTGGCCTTCAATTCAGCGGTGGTCAGATCATCCAGAGTATGATAATCATACAGGTTGATGAAATATAAAAATGCGTCTCCCGGAAGAATGGGAAGCTTATCTCCGCCGTTGGCTTGATACTCTGCGCAGAAGCGGGTATAGATGGAACTGAAATCCAGTTTGTCTTCATCACTCCATTCTTCATCCGGACGTTTTCCTACCAGGCGCTGGAGTTTAGCAAAACTGCCCTTCTGGGAGAACCAGATATAGTTGATTCCGGACAGAGAATAGAAATCCATGAATTCATAATAAATCTGAATATCTTTATCTTCCGACCAGGGAGGCACGATACGGATTACATGACCGGGTATAGACACTGCACCGAAAAATTTCAATACACTGACTCGCTTGTTTCCCTCCTGGATATAAAACTGATTCATAAACTCATATGCCTTTATCGGTTCACGGATTCCCTCAGTGACGTGAGATTTATATAATGAAATCCATTTTGAGGCGAATTCTGTATTTGATTTTAATAAAGGATAGAAGCTTTGGCTGAAAGCAGCGCTTCTTCCGGCAGTTTTTGTCCCTGCAATCTGATCAATTGGAATTTGTACCAGACCAAGGGGAACTTCTTTGATGGCGGTTATGTTTCTCTCTTTTAATATATCATCCAGTGCAATAACATAGGTTCCTTCTTTTTTTCCAAGCCGATAGGCTTTTTCATAATCAGATAATGCATCGGATGTTGATTTAATGATTGCCATATTCAAACCTCCTGACCATTTATAATGTACTAACCACTCCTGGTACCGTATGTGGGGTGGCTGCACAGTAGCGTAATATTAGTAATTTTTGTGGGATTTATAGATTCCTACTGCCTTGGACTATTATAACACGTTCTTTTGTAAAGTGGTGGTTTTTTGATGGTACAATTTGAATCAGACCTAAATTAGGCAAAATCCAAACGCCAGAAGGGCTATCCTCCAGAAAAACTGGAGGATTAAGGATTCCAGTTGAATTCCGAATTTGTAAAGAAAGCTGTGCTTTGAAGTAAGCTTATGGGGTGTTTTTGCGGTAAATGGTAAAAATACAATCTTCATACGTCACAAAAATGTTGACAATTTTCTTCTATCATAATATTATGATATCAGTAGATGATTTGATACGGCAAAGCTTTTTGTTGCCAAGCAAGCATGAAAAGGTCCGGTGTACCTTTTTTAAGCAATCCCGTATCAAAATAAATAACATGGGAGGAATTATGGATATACTGAAAGGAAAACGCTACGATGTAATGCTGGTATTATGGTCATCAGATAAGCCATTATCGGCAAATGAGATTCACACAATCAATTCTTCATTAAAAATGCCTACTATTCGCCGCATTTTGGAGGATTTTCTGAAGGAGAACATTATTGAGGTTGCTGGCCTGTCCATGAGCGGCAGAGTATATGCCCGTGCATACAGACCTATGATCACTCAGGAAGAATACTTAAGAACAACTACAAAGGAAAAAGCCATAAAGCCGGTGGATTTTCTGTCGGCAATGCTGGAGGATAACGATATCAGTATGGAGATGTTGGAGGAGCTTCAGCAATTGCTGGATAAGAAAAAAGCTGAGATTGAGAGATAGTAGTGAAAGCCGTTTATATAAGCATATACTCGGTGGTGAATTCCGTATTTTTCATTTCAATTATGCTGGGAATTTATTATCTGGTCGTAACCAGGCTGGATAGTCAGCGCCTGGTGAACCTTGGGCATGAGTGTTTAATTGTCACATTTGTTCTAATTGCCCTGCGTTCTATGATATGGCTGGACTCTGATTATTTCAGAGGTGTGGGATTATCATGGGTTCTACCTTGGATTTATGACGGGTTGAAGTATAATCTGTATGGGGAAGTTTGTGTGGCAGATGTCCTGCTGACAATCTGGATGGCAGGAATACTTGTGTATTTTCTCAGAAGGCTTTGGAGCAGACACACCATGCATAAGGCATTGTGGGCATTTCCCGAAGATGACGAGCTGAAAAGTATAGTCAGGGATATTGCTGGCAAACTTCAGATATCTCATCCGTTTCGGGTAGTTCGCTCACAGTATGTATGGTCTCCCTTTATTGTGGGGATTCGCAATCCAATCATTGTGTTTCCTGTAAACGTTCATGAGATAGAAGAGGGGAAGCTGAAGCTCATCATACAGCATGAGATTTATCATTACCTGAAGAAGGATAATCTGTTGATGGTACTGATGGAAGTGCTGAGTGGGATTTACTGGTGGAATCCTCTGATGAATCCTGTAAAGCTGAAAATCCGAATGATTATGGAGTTGCGGATTGATCAGAAAGTGCTGGTTGAATCTTCAGAGTCTGAGCGATTGGATTATTGTGAGATTTTATTGAGACTTGCCCAGAACCGGCTAAATGAAAATCAGTACATATTACCGTTCAGCAGCAGTGAGGCGCTGAAGGAAAGAGTCTCCTGTATCTTAGTTCCGGGCAAGAAAAAACCTGGGTTTGCATATGGCACCATTGGACTGGCTATGCTGTTATGTGTATGTACGCTTCCTTTTACCGTTGTACCGGCTTACGCTCCCCAGGAGGGAGAATATATGCTGGATGACAGTAACACCGAGATTTACAAAAGGGGAAATGCCTATCAGGTTTATTATGATGGCAGTTTGCTGTTCGAGACAGAGAATCGAGAAAGCCTACCGCCTGATGTACCGATTATTGAGGATTAAATCAAATAGCTGTGGCTGTAAGATGTAATACAGCATGTTTCTAAGTTCATAACTGTTCGGGCCCTGCAGTTATCATATTTAATCTAAAATATAAAGGAGAACAAGAATTATGAAGAAAAAGTTAGTTTTATGTTTAAGCATTGCAACACTGGCAATCCAGGCCTTGGTCTTACCTGTAATGGCAACACCTGTATCTGCTGCAGTATCAAGTGAGACTACAGTGGAACCGCGTGTAAAACCCGTTAAGAAATGGGTATACAAAGAAATCAACGGCAAATGGTATCGCCGTCTGTTCAATGTAACGACTGGAGAATACGAGACTGATTGGATTCCCGTATAATAAAACAACGTAAACTTCAATAAATGATTCTATGTGATCACGAGACAGACAGAAGGAAACTTCTGTCTGTTTTTAGTGCCAAGTATGTGTGAAAAGATCTGGTAGATTCTTTTACATATGCTTGGCTATTTTTTATTTCACATAGTCCATAAGCCTTCTGGCGTTTAGTACAGTAATATATCCTCCCACATTGGCAATCATATGATCACTCTGCATAATTTGATACATCTTAGATACGGTGACCCGGTTCAAGTTGTTGAGATTTGCCAGCTCTTCGTGGGTGAAGCGGATGGGAATCTGAATGGAGCCGTCGGGCTGCTCCTTACCGTAACGGATGCACAGTGCCAGAAGAGAGGCAGCCACTCGAGAGGCGGAGGGTTTGGAGGAAAATTCCATTTCTGAGCAGAGAAGCCGTACTTTGTGATTTACGCTTTGAATCACTTCCATGGACACTTCCGGGTGACTGCTCGTCAGACGGTGAAAATCCTGAATGTTGAGACGATACAAGGTGGCATCAGTGATGGCAATGGAAGACACACAATTGCCACAGGGATCAAAAGCCGTCACCTCGCCCAGCATACTTCCTCTCTCCACAATATAGATACATTTTTCCGTTCCCGAATGATCCAGATAAAAAACCCGGAAGCGTCCTGTTCGTACAATAAAAATAGCATCGCTGTGTTCGCCCTGGCGATAGAGATACTGATTCTTTTTTACAGAAATAATGGAGCTGGCCCTGGCAAAGAGTGGGTTAATTGTGTTGTTGGAGAATAGCCACGGAGAAACATAATTTTTCTCTTGTAGAAATTCATCCAGTTCTTGCTGCAATTTTGTCATAGAGTTCTCGCCCTTCTTTCGTTATTTTCAGATAGGTTCCATTCAGTCGTAGTATTATATCTGTCTCTTATACACATCTCCGAGCCCACGAGACTACGCTGCAT
>CAMQZX010000225.1 GCA_947039785.1 uncultured Lachnospiraceae bacterium
ACTTCTAGCTTCGTCGGCAGCGTCAGATGTGTATAAGAGACAGGATTATATCTGTAGGGTATAGAGTGAAATCTAAGCGAGGAGTCGCTTTCAGAAAATGGGCAAACTCTGTATTAAAAAAATACATAATCAAGGGTTATGCAGTGAATCATAATCGTATGAATCAGTTAAATGAGGTAATACGTGTTATGAAAAGAGTAGAAAGTAGTCTTGACACTAAGCAAGTGCTGACAGTAGTAGAAAGATACAGCCAGGCATTGGAACTGTTGGATGCCTACGATCATCAGAATATGACACGCCCGAAAGGAAATAAGGCAACGTATATTCTAACTTATGAGGAATGTAGAAAAGTAATTGATAATATGAAATTTGGAAACAGTAGTTCTTTATTTGGGAATGAAAAGGATGATTCTTTCAAAGGAAGTATTGGTGCAATTTATCAAAGTTTTGCAGGAGAAGATTTGTATCCTACTTTGGAAGAAAAGGCAGCAAATTTATTATATTTTGTCACGAAGAATCACAGTTTTTCTGATGGGAATAAGCGGATTGCGGCAATGATGTTTCTGTACTTTTTGGACAAAAATGGCGTGTTGTTTCAGGATGGAGAAAAGTTAATTGATGACCATACTCTTGTGGCGCTTACTATTATGATTGCAGAATCAAATCCAGAAGAAAAAGAAATGATGATAAGTGTAATTATGAATTGTATAAAATAATTCTAGGAAATCTCAGGAATAACCCGGAAATGCTTTACAACAGCGGACTTTCCGGCTCTTGGTGTGATACCTATATATTCATTTCCTATATTGAAGAGGATATAGAATTATCGTTAGATGGTAATAAATCAAAAAACTTTGAGACTAATTTATACACGTGGCTACCTAACTCTTGAGGCCATCATTCAGTATCCATGGCCGAAAAGTCTTTAAAACCCTATATCAGAGCAGTGTGATCACTGTAAAGCCCTGGCAGTTTGAAATGATTGCCAGGGCTTACTGTCTATATGCTCCTATGATGTAACAATTATCTCCGATCCTTATGTCCATGGAATTTTTCTTCACAATATTTGCAGCGGTAGATTTCTTCCTTCTCGTCTGCCAGTACGAAAACCTGATCCAATCCCTGTTCGATGGAGGTGATACAGCGAGGATTCTTGCACTTGATTACATTGACGATCTGCTTGGGGAGCTTTACGTCCCTTTTCTCAACGATGACACCGTCCTTCACAATATTCACTGTAATGTTGTGGTCAATGTAGCCCAGAATATCCAGATTGATCATGTCCACAGGGCATTCAATCTTAATGATATCCTTCTTGCCCATCTTGTTGCTGCGGGCGTTCTTGATGATGGCTACGGTACAGTCCATCTTGCCAAGCTTCAGATCATGATAGATGGTCATGCTTCTGCCGGCTTTGATATGGTCGAGAACAACGCCTTCCTGAATTGCACCTACATTTAACATACTTCCACCTCCAATAATGTGAGAATCAGTGCCATGCGGACATAGACACCATATTGTACCTGTTTGAAATAAGCAGCTCTTGGGTCGTTATCCACCTCCACGGCAATCTCATTTACTCTGGGAAGAGGATGAAGTACCAGCATATCCGGACCTGCCAGTTCCATCTTGGCGGCATCCAGGATGTAGAAGTCTTTCATGCGTACGTAGTCTTCTTCGTTGAAGAAACGTTCTCTCTGAACACGGGTCATGTAGAGTAAGTCAAGCTCTGGAAGAGCATCCTCCAGACGGACAACTTCTTTATATTCTTTGTTGTTTTTCTCGAGAACACCTTCGCGGATGTATCCGGGAACACGCAGCTCCTCGGGAGAAATCAGAACAAACTTCACGTTATCGTAGCGGACCAGGGCCTCGATGAGAGAGTGTACCGTACGACCGAATTTCAAATCGCCGCACAGTCCGATGGTCAGGTTGTTCAGACGTCCCTTCAGGGAACGAATGGTAAGTAAGTCGGTCAATGTCTGAGTGGGGTGCTGATGGCCTCCGTCTCCTGCATTGATAACCGGGATACGGGATGCCATGGATGCCACCAGCGGGGCACCTTCTTTGGGATGACGCATGGCGGCTATGTCTGCGTAACAGGATACGGTACGGATGGTATCTGCAACACTTTCCCCCTTGGTTGCAGAACTGGAGCCTGCGTCTGAGAAACCAAGGACCTTGCCTCCCAGGTTCATCATAGCGGCTTCAAAGCTGAGACGGGTTCTGGTGCTGGGCTCATAAAAAAGCGTCGCAAGACGCTTTCCTTCACATACGTGTGCATATTTCTCAGGGTGACGTTCAATGTCATTGGCCAGATCCAGCAATTTGTCCAGTTCCTCAACAGTCATGTCTAATGGACTCATTATATGCTTCATGTGCTACCTCCTGATTGTTGTTTGGTTCATATCTTTCGTGTACCATCATATAATAATCCGACATAATTTTCAAGTTTTATCTGCGAGAATTTTCTCGAAAAATAGTCCGGCGGCAAACCAGAGAGGGGCGTAGTCCAGTCTGATCAGTCCTTTGTAATTAAAGGGTGTGTTACTGTAATCCCAGGGACACATTTGAAAATGCTTTAATACGGCACCAGTGGAAAATTCTGTGAGGAAAATTCCGGCAGTATAGATAAATCCCCGCAATGTGCGGGAACAGTGCTTTAATTTGTGAGAAACAGGACCGATTACAGAAGCCATTCCATAAATGGGAAACATCAGTATGGAGGACTGGCCCATCAGACGAAAGTCCCTGCATCCCAGCGAATGCATTCCAGTCCACATCACTTCCATACACAGTCCAATGGTTCCGCACAGCAGAAATGAATGTTTCATTTGTCTACCTCCCTTGTATGATTTTTGTACAACTTACATTTTCCGTCTCTTTTTTAAAGAGATTTCCCATTCTTGAAAAAACTATACACCTGTACTATAATGAAAAAAGTGTGAGCGCGTTGAGGAATCAGACCGCTTGCAGGCTAAAAAGTTATCAATGACCAGGGTACCGTCTCAAAAGAGACGGTGAACCAGAACATCGGGAGAAGATTATGAATTATAAAGAGAGCAGACAATATATTGAACATGCGCAGAAATACGGCAGTGTACTGGGGCTGGACAATATGGAAGAGATGATGCGCAGGCTGGGAAATCCCCAGGATGAGCTGCAATTTATCCACGTGGCTGGAACCAACGGCAAAGGCTCTGTACTTGCCTACGTTACAACTGTGCTGAGAATAGCTGGATATAAGGTTGGCCGTTACGTGTCCCCCACCATTTATTCCTATTTGGAACGCATTGACATCAACGGTGTTCCCATGGAGGAAGAAGCTTTCGCCCGCCATCTGACCAGGGTGGCAAAGGTGATTGACCAGATGGTGAAAGAGGGTCTTCCCCATCCCACTCCATTTGAGATTGAGACAGCAGTTGCTTTTCTTTATTTTAATGAGCAGGAGTGTCAGCTGGTGGCATTGGAAACCGGGCTTGGCGGCCTTTTGGATGCCACAAATCTGATCACCACCACGAAAGTTGCTGTGCTGACTTCTATTAGTATGGACCATATGGGCTTTTTGGGAAATACACTTGCAGAAATTGCCCGAAATAAGGCTGGTATCATCAAACCGGGCTGTCATGTGGTATCTGCTGTCCAGAAGCCGGAAGCGATGAGTGTGGTGGAAAGCACCTGCCGCAGATGGAAAGTTGCTTTGCATATGGCAGACCAGAACCAGTTAGAAGTGACAGAAAGCAGCTATCTGGGACAGACCTTTACCTACAGAGGAGCACAGTATAAAATACGCATGGCGGGAAGTTATCAGACAGAAAATGCAGGCGTAGCATTGAAAGTGCTGGAGGTTTTGAAGGAACTTGGTTATGAGATATCCCAGGATGCCATTGAAAAAGGCTTGCAGGAGACTTCCTGGGGCGGACGATTTACGATGCTGGATTGTCAGCCGGTGTTTGTGATTGACGGTGCGCACAATCCTGATGCTGCTTTGAAGCTGGAAGAATCCATTCAGGAGTATTTTGCAGATAAGACCATTTACTACATCATGGGAATGTTCCGTGATAAGGATTACGATCGGGTGGCGCAGATTACCGCAGGTTATGCCCGTGAGGTTTTTACCATAGCCACGCCGAAAAACGACAGAGCACTGCCTGCGGAGGAACTGGCAAAGACAGTGAGAAAATACAACAGTCATGTGACACCTATGAATTCTCTGCAGGATGCTGTGGATGTGGCTTACGCAAAGGCAGGAGAGGATGATGTGATCATTGCATTCGGTTCCTTATCCTTCCTGGGAGATATCACCAGAATTGTAGAAAAACGACAGGAGAAAAATTGAGATGTTGGATTTGCAGAAGTTGAGAGACGAAATCGATGTGATTGACGATGAAATGGTAAAATTGTTTGAAAAACGTATGGGAATCTGTGCTCAGGTGGCAGATTATAAAATCCGTACGGGAAAGCAGGTATTTGACAAGGAAAGGGAAGTAGCCAAGATTAAGACATTAAAGTCCAAAGCCCACAGTTCTTTTAACGCTACAGGTGTGGAAGAGTTGTTTCAACAGGTGATGTCCATGAGCCGAAAGCTTCAGTATCAGTTGCTGACAGAGCATGGCATTGAGGAACAGAAGGATTTTACCATGGTGGATGCTCTGCCCATGAAAAATGTGAAGGTGGTGTTCCAGGGCGTGGAAGGCGCATACAGCTATGCTGCCATGAGAGCTTATTTCGGGGACGAGATTACCAGCTTCCATGTGAAAACCTGGAGGGATGCCATGAATGCCATTGTCAATGACGAAGCCCAGTACGCTGTACTTCCCATCGAGAACTCCACAGCCGGAATTGTGGCAGACATCTATGACCTTCTGGTGGAATACGATCTGTATGTGGTAGGCGAGCAGATTATTAAGTGCGAGCATGTGCTGATGGGATTGCCGGAGGCTGAGCTTGAGGATATCCGGGAGGTTTATTCCCATCCCCAGGCACTTGCTCAGTGTAAAATGTTCCTGGAGACTCATCCGGAGTGGAAGAGAAAAGAAGTGGAAAATACTGCCGGAGCCGCCAGGAAAGTTCGGGATGAAGGAGATAAGACTCACGCTGCCATTGCCAGTAAGGCAGCCGCAGAGGTTCACGGCTTGAAAGTATTAAAAGAAAAGATTTATCACAATGCCCAGAATTCTACACGATTTATCATCGTAAGCAAGTATCAGTGTTATGAGAAAAATGCCAATAAAATCAGCATTTGTTTTGAGTTGCCACATGAGAGCGGAACGCTTTATAACATGCTGTCCCATATCATTTACAACGGACTGAACATGACAAAGATTGAGTCTCGTCCCATTCCGGGAAGAAACTGGGAGTATCGTTTTTTTGTGGACTTTGAAGGAAATCTGGAGCAGAGTGCTGTGAAAAACGCTTTAAGAGGAATCCGCCAGGAGGCCAATTCTCTGAGAGTGTTTGGCAATTACTAATGAAGGATTGGGAGTGAGAACATGGTTAGAATCAATGAGTGTATCCTTTACCGTAATTTTGAGCAAGGGGATATTTTGAAGAAAATGGCACAGATTATTGACCACAGTTGTGATGAGAATCTGGATGGAATGAAGGAGGTCTTCTTTGAATGTGCCAATGGATTAGTGGAAATGGCAGGAGCTTATGGCTTTGCAGGAGATTTGTGGCATTGCTATCTGACTTATCTGCTGGTGAACCACGAGAATGCATTCAGCACTGCCTGTGAAATCGTAGGTCCGGTGGAGGGCAGCATCAATGAGCTGGCGATGCATGATTTTGAGATTTTCAAGGAGTTGTTTGATTTTGATCTGTGTACACTGGATGAGAAATTTCAATCTTCTTACTGCAGGATATTGAGCAATTATGTGAACATCAATGAGAGCAGCAAATTGTTTAACAAGCGTATCCGTGACCGGATCTGTAATTTGAGCAGTAAGCTAAGCAAAGCGGAATCCACGGAAGAATTTATGACCGATATGGTGGAATTCTATGGTGATTTCGGTGTGGGAAAACTGGGACTTCACAAGGCGTTCCGCATTGCCCATGATAGCCTGGAACGGGTTGTCATTGAGCCGATTACCAATATTGCCCATGTACATCTGAATGACCTGGTGGGATATGAGATTGCCAAGAAGAAACTCATCGACAACACAGAGGCATTTGTGGCTGGAAGAAAGGCAAACAACTGCCTGCTTTTTGGCGATGCAGGAACAGGAAAATCCTCCAGTATCAAAGGTATTTTGAACCAGTATTATGACCGGGGCCTGCGTATTATTGAAGTCTATAAGCACCAGTTTAAAGATTTAAATGAAGTTATTGCCCAGGTGAAAAACCGTAATTATAAGTTTATTATTTATATGGATGATCTTTCTTTTGAAGAATTTGAGATTGAATACAAGTATCTGAAGGCTGTAATCGAGGGTGGTCTGGAGAGAAAGCCGGATAATATCTTAATTTATGCCACCTCCAACCGCCGTCATCTGGTTCGGGAGGAATTTGGAGACAAAGATGGCAGAAGAGAGGATCTTCACGCCTCCGATACGGTACAGGAGAAGCTGTCTTTGGTATATCGTTTCGGCGTAACCATTTTCTTCTGTGCTCCTGATAAGAAGGAATTTCAAAATATTGTAAAGACTCTGGCTCAGCGTCATGAGATTTCCATGCCAGAGGAGGAGCTTCTTCTGGAAGCCAACAAGTGGGAGTTAAGCCACGGCGGTTTAAACGGACGTACGGCACAGCAGTTTATTGACTATCTGCTGGGGCAGGAAAAATAAGAATATCGATATATTTG
>CAMQZX010000226.1 GCA_947039785.1 uncultured Lachnospiraceae bacterium
TAGTTATCTCCGGCAAACATCATAGCCGTCCACACACAAAAGACGGGACCCTGCATTGAGTAAACAAATCACGCCTCTGACCATATCATAGATTTCTTTCTGGTAAATGGCAGTGTCAATGATATGGACAATAGTCCAGTCTGTTCCATTGATCTTATGGCGTTTCTCCGAGACACGATTCACATTCCCATAAGTTTCTTCCAGGTATTTTTCATATTTTTTATTGATAAATGGTGACGATACTCCCGCAAGAAGTCTCTCATTTTCATCCACGATGACTGTGGAAACTCCGCTTTCTTCACTGTTTTCCTGAGAGTCAAAAAGCAGAAAATCATCATCCAAAGCCATGACAAGAATTCCGCTCTGTTCTTTGGTCCGCAGATTTTTCACTGGAAATCCCATTAAGATTACAAAATCATTCTTCACAGAGTTTGCATCCAACTGCACTGTTCCGATGAATGTAAGCCCCTGTTCTGTCTCTACAGCATCATGAACAGCTTTTCGTTTCTGGGCATCAGACCAGATATTCTCCGTATTACTGCCATACCATCTGGAATAATTCACATACCTGCCCTTATCAGCCAGAAATGTAATGCTGCGGATGCTGTTGTAAGTATAAACACTGCTTTCCAACAGGCTTTCCATGTGAGCGCCATCCACAAGAAAAGAATTGTCATCCCCGTTGTTAATCGCCTTCGACAAACTGATATACTCACTGTTGGTCACCAGCTCATACAGCACATTTTCATAAGCATCCATACGCTCCTGTACCACGATTTCATGCTGATTGGCATTTTGCTCCACCAAACCGTAGGCACTTTTCAATACATTTTTATAATAAATCAGACTGATCACCAGGGTAATCACAATCAGAGGAACCACAGCCACCAGAAAGTAAACTACAAAGACCTTCCTCTGAAGACTGGATTTCCGTCCAAAAAGATGCTCAATCCCAACCTTCATACTTTTCACCTATATCTGCTTTCTCACCACTGCATACTCATCGCCGTTGCGATAGTAAGGACAGCTGTAATGACTGTCCGATATGAACCGGACCCACTCGTCCTCATCCATATTCATATCACAGACATAGCATTCGTAATCATCGTCGTAAATATAGTAAGCACAACTGTCACAGCTGCTTTGCCGCTTTCCCATACACACACTCCTCCTCAATCTATTTGTCCACCATTTTAAATACAAACCTTTCTGTTTGTAAATTTCTCTATTCTACCCAAACATGGCCTGTATCACAGCTCCATAAAAGCCTTCGGATTTTCTTCTGCCATTTTATCACACTTTTTCAGGATTTCCCTTTGAAATGCTAAAGAAGAAGAAATCTCCCTGGGCAGATCAGCTATCACCTTACTTTAACTCTACAACATAGCCCCTGTTCCGTCAAGCTTTGCAGTTACTGTTCACTCCGTCCCCGGCAACACGCTGCGCGATGCACAGAAATGATGCATATTGCATCATTTCGCGCTGCATGTCTCGGGATTTTGGTGCCACCAGCAACACAGCATTGCACCTTGTTCTTTCTTATGATAAAATATGAAGGATGAAATTTGTCGAAAAATAGAAAAGAAAATGGAGGGGAATTTATGGAGAAAGGGAAAGGATTTATCCACGAATTCAGAGAGTTCATCATGCGAGGCAACGTGATGGATATGGCAGTCGGTGTCATCATCGCCGGCGCCTTTCAGGCTATTGTAAATTCTCTGGTCAACGACATTTTAATGCCTTTGATCACAAAAGTCACCGGAGGTCTGGATTTTACCAACTGGTTTATCTCTCTGGACGGAAGTCACTATGCTACACTGGCTCAGGCACAGGAGGCAGGTGCCGCCACGTTAAATTACGGCGTATTTATCACCGCTGTCATTCAATTTCTAATCATGGCATTTATCATTTTTACACTGGTAAAGACCATGAACCGAATCGCAGCCAGAGCCTTACCCAAACAGGAGGAAGCTCCCGCTGCTCCCACCACTAAGATCTGTCCTTACTGCTGCACGGAAATTGCTGTCGAAGCAGCCCGCTGTCCCAACTGCACTTCTCACCTGGTGGAAGTAAGCAAAGAAGAACGTTCTACAGAGGCTTGATATCATAGCGTCATGTCTCATGAACGTTTAAAAAGATCCTTTGAATCATTTTAAGTATATCTGGAAAACACAAAAGAGAGGATACAAAATACTGTGAATTTGTACCCTCTCTTTTTTATTACCTGCTTTTTCAAACACGCTCCAGAGTGACCCCGCTTGATACTTGTGGCATCCGGCACGGACAATTTTATTTTACATACTCCCGCTCAATCCTGTCTTTAATATCCAGCACATAACGAGACAGCTCTTTGATTCTGTCATTATCCATACGGCTGACCGGAGCTGAAATACTAAAAGCATACTTCACTTCTCCGGTATAATCCGAAAAGCTTGCTGCAATACACCGTACTCCCGTCTCATTCTCCTCGTTATCCAGGGCATATCCCCGCTCCCTTACCTCATTCAGTTCTCTTAAAAATTCTTCGTAATCGGTAATGGTATAAGGCGTCGTCCGGATAATCTCACTGTTGTTCCACAAGTCTTCGATTTCCTCTGACGATAAAGTGGCAGCAATAGCTTTTCCCACTCCAGAACGATACAGGGGAATTCTGCTGCCGATTCTCGATACCATTTGCATAGTATTGCCAGAAAACTCCACCTTATCAATATAAACAGCTTCTATCCCATCTCTCTGCACAAAATGCACCGTTTCTTCAGACCGCCGCATCAGTTCCTTCAGATAAGGACGAACCACCTCTACAATATCCACTTTACTCATGATTCTGTTAGACAATTCTACTAATTTAAAGGTGAGCTGATACTTTCCTGTCTCCTCATCCTGCTTCACATACCCCATATAAGATAAAGAACTGACAACACGATGCGCCGTGCTTTTATTCAAATGCAGTTCTGTACTCAATTCCATCAACCCCATGGCTCCCTTATCCGCCAGAAGTTCCATTGCCTGAAACAGACGATCTGCCACCTGAATCGGATTTTTGCTGTCTGCCTTTGCTGTACTTTCCATTCTTCATTGCCCTCCTGTGTAAATCATCAATTCCTGTTTCGAGTTTCATAATGTGGAACTAATTCTATCATACTTTCCATTTACATGCAAGATGAATATCTTGCACAAAAAACACTTTGTGTTTTTAAGCATTTTCACCCTTGACACTTTCTGTTTTCCTAGTATAATTGAAGCCATGATGTATCACAATATGAAATGAGTTTCCATATTATGAAACCAATTTTTGATGCACACGAATCATAAAAATAGTAGCACAGCAAAAAACAACTAAAAAGGAGAGCAAACATGAACGAAGTATTAAAGCAAATCCAGGAAATCGGTATTGTTCCCGTTGTAGTATTAGATGACGCGAAAGATGCAGAGCCTTTGGCTCAGGCGCTTTGTGACGGCGGCCTTCCATGTGCAGAAGTAACATTCAGAACTACTGCCGCTGAAGAGTCTATCCGTATTATGACCGAAAAATTCCCAAATATGCTGGTTGGAGCCGGAACTGTTCTGACTACTGAGCAGGTTGACCGTGCCGTTGCAGCCGGAGCGAAATTTATTGTAAGCCCGGGATTAAATCCACGTATCGTGAAATACTGTGTAGAAAAGGGAATCCTGATTACACCAGGATGTGCAAACCCAAGTGATATCGAACAGGCTTTGGAGAACGGTCTGGAGGTTGTAAAATTCTTCCCTGCTGAGCCAGCCGGCGGATTAAACATGATCAAAGCTATGGCAGCCCCTTACGTTGATGTAAAATTTATGCCTACCGGTGGAATCAACCCCAACAACGTAAGAAATTACCTGGCATATGACCGCATTCTTGCCTGCGGCGGAAGCTGGATGGTAAAAGGCGATCTGGTAAAAGCCGGTGACTTTGATAAGATCAAAGAGCTGACAAAAGAAGCAGTAGAAATTGTAAAAGAAAGCAGAGGTAAATAAGCAATGGCAAAGAAAGTAATCACATTCGGTGAAATCATGCTGAGACTGGCCCCGGAAGGATACTATCGTTTTGTACAGGCTGAGTCTTTCGGTGCAACCTATGGAGGAGGAGAGGCAAATGTAGCCGTATCCCTTGCCAACTATGGATTTGATGCAAAATTCGTTACAAAGCTTCCTTCCCACGAAATTGGACAGGCAGCCGTGAATTCTCTCAGAAAATTCGGCGTAGACACTTCCCACATCGCCCGCGGCGGCAACAGAGTCGGTATCTACTTCCTGGAAAAAGGCGCTTCCCAGCGGCCTTCCAAAGTAATCTATGACCGTGCCGGATCTTCCATCGCAACAGCCACAGCTTCCGACTTTGACTGGAAAGAAATCTTTGACGGCGCTGACTGGTTTCATTTCACAGGAATCACCCCTGCATTAAACGATCAGGTTGCCCAGATCTGTCTGGAAGCCTGCAAAGCTGCAAAAGATGCCGGCGTAACCGTATCCTGCGACTTAAACTACCGCAACAAGCTGTGGTCCAAAGAAAAAGCCGGCCAGGTAATGGGGGAACTTTGCAAATACGTGGATGTCTGCATCGCCAACGAAGAAGATGCCGCTGATGTCTTCGGCATCAAGGCTGCTGATACAGACGTAACCACAGGAACCGTAAACCACGAAGGTTACAAAGACGTTGCAAAACAGTTGGCTGACCGATTTGGATTCTCCAAAGTTGCCATCACTCTTCGTGAATCTCTTTCTGCCAACGACAACAACTGGTCTGCTATGCTCTACGACGGCACAGATTGCTACTTCAGCAAAAAATACAAGATGCATATTGTAGATCGTGTGGGCGGCGGAGACAGCTTCGGAGGCGGTCTGATCTGCGCAACATTAAATGGTTATGACTCTCAGGATATTATCGAATTTGCTGTTGCAGCATCCTGCCTGAAGCATTCTATTGAAGGTGACTTCAACCTGGTATCCATGGATGAAGTATTGAAGCTGGCCGGCGGAGACGGTTCCGGACGTGTCCAGAGATAATTTGCCCAATTCCATGGGACAATCCCGGAATGTGTAAAAAGAATCTTTTTGCACATTCCGGGATTTTTGTCTCCATTTTATATCGGTTCCTGTATCTTTATATATCTTTTTGAAAGCGTTTGGCACAAACACTCAACTGCTGAATTTATTTGTACTCCAGATCAAATCCAAAATAACGAATAGCATTATTATAGGAAATTCCCTTTACAATCTTCTCTAATGCTTTTTCGTCAGTCGGATACTCTCCGTTCTCTACCCATTCACCAAGGAGTTCGCACAAAATTCTTCTGAAATACTCATGTCTTGCATAGGACAAAAAACTTCTGGAATCAGTAAGCATTCCCACAAAATTACTTAAAAGCCCCAGATTTGCAAGGCTGATCATCTGCTCAGTCATGCCTGTCTTGTGATCATTAAACCACCATGCGCTTCCCTGCTGAATCTTGCCGATGGCAGAAGAATCCTGAAAGCAACCCAAAATGGTACCAATGGAAGCATTATCGTTTGGATTCAGTGAATACAATATGGTCTTGGGAAGCTGGTTTGTCTCATTAAGGGCATTGAGAAAATCTGCCATCTCAGAAGATGGAGCATAGTTTTGAATACAGTCATATCCAGTATCTGATCCCAGCTGCTCGTAGCGCAGACGGTTGTTATCTCTCTTACATCCAGAGTGAAGCTGCATTACCCAATTTCTCTTATGGTATTCCTTACCCATATCCAGCATGAAGGCAGTCTTATATTTGCGCAGTTCTTCATCAGAGAGCGTCTTACCCTGCATTCTTCTGACAAAAATTTTCTCAACCTCTTCCTTCGAAGCCGGTACATACATCACATATTCTAAACCATGGTCAGAAACGCTGCAGCCCATCTCTCCAAAGAAATCCATTCTCAAAATGAGCGCTTTCATCATTGCATCAAAGCTGTTCACCTCAACACTACTTACCCTGGATAGCTTGTCCAGATAATCTTTAAAATCCGACTTTTCAATGTTCATTGCCCTGTCCGGTCTCCATGCAGGAAGCACCTGGACATCAAAGCTGTCGTCTTTCCCAATCTTATCGTGCCATTCCAGAGAGTCCACCGGATCATCTGTTGTGCAGATCAGCATTACGTTGGAATTCTTGATAATGCTGCGAACTGTCATGCTGTCGTCCTGCAGCTTCTCATTGCAGAGGTTCCATACTTCCTCAGCAGTCTCTCCATTCAAATATCCGTTATATCCAAAATATTTCTTCAGCTCCAGATGACTCCAGTGATACAGCGGATTGCCGATAGCCTTCTCCAAGGTCTCTGCCCATTTCTGGAACTTCTCACGCTCCGGGGCATCTCCTGTAATATACTTCTCATCCACGCCATTGGAGCGCATCAGCCTCCACTTATAGTGGTCTTTACCCAGCCATACCTGTGTGATATTCTCAAACTTACGATCCTCATAAATCTCCTGCGGATTGATATGACAATGATAATCCACAATGGGGACTGCTTCTGCATAATTATGGTACAGCTTCTGTGCAGTCTCTGTAGACAACAGAAATTCACCATCCAAAAATGGTTTCATAAATTAATCTCCTTTCCCAAAAATGGTCTCCAGACATAACTGATTCAATCATTAGCAGTTTTGTATTAGCATTTACATTTCATAATTATGATACATGAAAACAATATTTT
>CAMQZX010000227.1 GCA_947039785.1 uncultured Lachnospiraceae bacterium
GGATATAATATCCCGACAAAGATATTATCGAAAATCTCTATGTCGAATTTAAGATTTTACGCATCAGCAGAGAATTTATTTACGATCACTCAATATCCGGGACTGGATCCTGAAAAGAAAAATAGTTCCCGTGATTTGTATCCGATAAATAGATCATTCTCTCTAGGTATTAATGTTAGCTTTTAAACAACAAGAATATGGAAAAGAACAAGTTTAAAATAGCAACAATCGCTTGCATGGTCACTGGAGTCCTTTTGATGTTTTCATCGTGTATTGATAATTTATTGAACCAGACTCCAGATGGGGAGTTGGCTGCTTCCCTTTATTGGCAAACTGAAGATGATGCGGAATATGCAGTGAATGGCGTGTATAGCCAAGCAAGAGCTATGTTTAATCGTGATTATGTATTCGATGGAAATACAGAATATTTTAGATTTAGAGGAAATGTAAGTACTTCGCAGGCTACAGGCGATCGTAGTATTGCTTATCGGAATGGTTCTTATTCTAACCCTTCCTCTACTTATGGCAGTTCCTTTGATATGTACTACCAATATGCATATGCAACAATAAATAGAGCAAATTATGCGATTCAAAATATTGAAAATATGCTACCGAATGCAAAGACCGAAGCTTCTAAAATTAAATTGGAATCATTCATAGGAGAGGCTCGTATGTTACGAGGAATGGCTTATTTCCGCTTGATTTCAATGTGGGGTGATGTACCTTATTTTGATAAAATCATTGAGAGCAATGAGGAAGTTGCTAATATTTCCCGTTCCACAATAACGGAAATTAAACAGCATATTTATGATGACTTTACATATGCATGGGAAAAATTGCCTGATAAACCTGTTGCTTTGGGTCGTTTTACTAAATGGGGAGCGTTAGCTTTCCGAGGAAAACTTCAGTTATATTGGGCTTGTTGGAATCGTACATCCTGGCCTTGGAATACTCCTGTCTCTCCGGAAGGTGGCTGGCCTGAATTAACGACTTTTACTCCCAGTGCTACCGAATCAGCCCAAGCTTATAAAGATGCAGCGGTCGATTTCCGCAAAGTGATAGAAGAATCGGGTCTAACTTTATATAAAAATGGTGAGCCTGGCGATTATGGTGAAATGGGTGATTGTGAAGTGTTACCGAATTATTTCTATTTATTTTTACCGGGAGCAAATGCTGATCCGGAACTGATGGTCGGATTTACGCATGGTGGAATTGGAACTAATCAGGGAGAAGAACTGATGAGAGATATGGGGACACGTGCAACAGAAGGAAGTCAGGGTTGGGGACAACCTCGTGCTGAAATAGCAAATCGCTATCAATCAATTGTTACAGGTGAATTTTGTGAAAATCTAGTCCCTATGCAACCAACGGAGGAAGGGGCTCGTACAGCTCCTAATTCAACATTGAACCCTGAATCTTATAAAGATCGTGACTACCGCATGAAATCAACACTTTTATGGGATGGTGAAACGATGGTAACCATGTTGAGCCGAAGCTTTGATCAAATACGTAAATATCAATATAAAACCTTACAAGGTAAGGTCGGTGATTTTGGGGCGATTAATGCAGATGGTGACCAAACTGGCTATATTATGCGAAAGTTTGTTCGTAATTATGCTGGTCAGGGGCGTTCGGAAGGTGATTATCATATGCCGGTGATGCGTTTGGCTGATGTTTATTTAATGTATGCTGAAGCATCTAATGAGGCTTATGGACCTACTGGTGATGGGGGATTGGCATTGGATGTTGTGAACAGAGTTCGACACCGTGGTAATTTGCCCGCATTGAAATCAGAAAAATATGTGGATAAACTTACATTTTTCTATGCGATCGAACAAGAGAGAATAGTAGAATTATTTGCAGAGGGGCAGCGTTTTTTTGATATTCGTCGCTGGCGTTCAATAGAACGGGTATTTTTGCCTCCGCAGACTTCTCCGGGTGTTAGAATGTATGATACTCATGGCGCGTTAAGAGCTACTTATTTTAACAATACCTCATTATTAAGTTATCAGCGTAATTATATATTCAGGATTCCACCTTCTGAGAGGAACAAGAATCCGAATCTGACGCAAAATACACCGTGGTTATAATTCATAAATTAGGAGGATATGAAAAAAATGAAGAATAAAATAATAGTACTGTTCTTATTCGTTTTGTCTGTTACTGCTTGTTCGGATTTTCCGGTAGATGAAGATGGCTTATTGATTACGACAAGAACAGAATGTTATGTAAGTAACTTTGATCTGATTGATACAGATCTTCAATCTGTTAAAGTTGGTAATGCCTATGTGGATACTACTGCCCAGATTGCCATTATGTATGTGAAGTTTGGAACTCCTTTGATTAATTTGTGGCCGCAGATTTCTCTTTGTGAGGATGCTAAATTGGATCCTAAAATTGTAGAGCGAATGGATTTCTCTGTATCGAAAATGAATATTGAATTTATGGAAGGTGACTGGAAATCAGGAAATGCAACAACTCAACTAAATGAGCGTATAGTTGATAACCCGTCGGCATTTCCGTCGACAGCAAAACGGTTTACTGTTATTGCTGGTAACCGTGAGATAAAAAAGGAGTATATATTCCTTATTGTAGAAAGACCTTTGCAATAATTAAAAGTAAAAAGTATGAAACTGAAATATCATTTTTTTATATTTTTATCCTTTGCTTTCGCATTGGTAGCTTGTAATGACGATCCTATTTTATTAAAAGATCCGGTATCATCATTGAGTAACGATTGTGTAAAGCGTAGTTTGCCGCTGGCTCCAAACATAATAGGAAATGAAATTGAGTTTGCTTATGCGATGGCTGTTCCTAAGAATTTAGGAAAACTTGCATCTGCTCAAGTTGTTGCTTCTATTGCGGGAGCTACAGGTACTTATTTCGATCCTAATTCTTATTATACAAATTCTTCAGGACAAGATGTAGCAGTGAGAGTTGCATCCGATTCACAGACAAATGGAACAATAACATCTGTAAATTTCACTGTCGATACTTGTGCAGCAACGCTTCGATATTATTATATAATACCGGAAGAAGCTCGTGAGAAAGAAGTTCAATTCACTTTCTCTGTGAAAGCAAGTAATGGACAAACTGCGGAATATAAATTAGGACCTTATAAAATTTCAAAAATGGACATGATAAAAGATTTGTTACTCACAAATGAGAATTGTTATCTTTCATTTTCGAATCCTGGAGAGGCAGTACATGTATATTCAGAGGCGGATATAAAAGCTGATCCGTCTTTGGCTTCTAAAATTGATATTATGTATGCTTATAGCCCTAAAGAAGATTTGTCTCACGCTTTTTATACGCCATCTTCTCCAAAGGAATATATGGATGGTGTAGTGTTACCTTCAAGCTTTGTGAATAATACAAGAATGCTTAAAATTTATGGATTACGTGATCGTCAATTGTCTGATTTGCAATATAGTAATTTTATAGACGATTTAGATTTTAAAGAACTGAACCTGAATAAAGCCGTATATTATATTTTGAGCTTGAAGGAGGAAGCTGGAGCTTGGATTGAAACGGCAGATGGCAAATATCGTGCATTCGTGTATGTTAATAAAGCTTCTAAAGGAGAGATGACAATTAGTGTCAAACGATATATGATGTAATGGATAGAATCGTAGAAATCTAAAATAGTCGGGTTAATTATTGCAGTTGCTGTCGACTAAGTCTGTTGACAGCAATTGTTTTTTAGAAAGGGGGTAGATAATGGGGCAGATAGTGAAGTGTTTTATTGTTGTTTGTTGTTTCCTTCTTAAGTTGTTTCCTGTATTTGCACAATCTTTTGTTCATCCGGGAATTGACATGAATAAGGAGGATTTGGCCTATATGAAAGCTCAGGTCTTAGCTGAGAGAAAACCATGGAAAGAATCTTTTGATTTATTAAAAAAAGAAGTTTCTTTAGATTTTCAGTTTACATCTTATGCACATGTGATAAGCGGTCCTTATTCCAAACCAGATGTAGGAGGAAAGGAACTATCAAGTTGTGCCAGAATGGCTTATAGCTGTGCTGTCTTGTGGTATATTTCGGGAGATGATCGGTATGCAAAGAAAGTATTGGATATTATTGATAAATGGTCTGTTACTTTGCGAAGCTTTGATGAGAATAATGCTAAATTGTTGGTTGCTCTTACTGGTTATGAATTATGTAATGCGGCGGAGATTCTTCGATACAATTATGTTGGGTGGACAGAAAAAAATACAGAAAGTATGACTCGTTTGATGATGTCTGTTTATTATCCGACTATCCGTTATTATTTTTCAGAAGCTAATGGCAATTGGGACGGAGCCATAATGCATACGTTAATGGCTATTGCTGTTTTTACGGATAATAGAGATTTATTTGATAATGCTGTCTATCATTATTTACATGCACGGGCAAATGGCAGTTTAATGAAATATATTTATCCGAATGGACAGTGTCAGGAAACCGGAAGGGATCAAGGGCATGTCCAAATGGGGTTGTATGAATTTTCAGGGGCTGCTCGTATTGCTTATACCCAAGGGATAGACTTATTCAGCGCTGCTGATTATCGATTAGCTTTAGGGCTGGAATATTCCGCCAAGTTTATTACCGGAGGTTCTGTTTTTGCCTATGGAGTTCCTTCTGAAAGGGAAAGATTTAAATATCGTTCTGGATTTGAATATTGCTTGGATCATTTTACAGCAAAAGGAATTAGTATGCCCAATTTGCGTGAGTTGTGCAGGCGTACAGTTTTAAATAATGCAGCAAGCGCATTATGGAAGTTGACCGCTTTTCGTGCTGAATTTTGTAACAAACCATCTGAATTACGTGCTTTACAAGTAAGCGATATTGCTTATCCTGCTGGCGCAAAAGACGATAATTTCACGATGAGATATACAGATTGGGTGGAAGTTTATAATAGCGAAGAGTTGCAACACGCATTGAATATATCTGCCGGCTTGGGTAAAACGATATTATTGCGTGCCGGAGAATATAAACTCCAGCAATCATTAACAATACCGTCAAATATCCGTTTATGTGGTGAAGGGGTAGGCACTGTCCTGATTTGTGAACCATCTGTTCGGACTGCAGCTATTTTATTGGGGGATTTGGATGCACATGATATAACAATAGAGAATTTAGTTCTGGATGGTGCCTGGAACCATACTGTTGGTTCGGATCCCAATACTGGAAGGTTTAATCGTACTGGACGTCTAAGTAATAGTTTAACTGGGATTTCTTTAAGGGGAGAAAATGGTCATAGTTTAAGAAATGTTGTGTTTAAAAATCTGACAGTCATCAATTTTTCTAGATCTGGAGTGTATGTATCTGACGTAAATGGTATAGAGATAGATGCTTGTGATTTTTCAGATAATGGTGCACAGGTTGTTCCGGGTCCTCGTTTGCAACATAATTTGTTTATTCAGCATTCAACAGGAATTCGTTTAAAAAATTCCAGGTTCGATACCTCTTTACGAGGATGTGGAGTTGTTATAGACCATTGTAGAGATATTCTTTTTGACAGATGTGAAATTGCTAGGAATGGCTGGCATGGCATTATGATGTCTGAATGCCAGAATGGATTTGTAGGAAATTGTTTGATAGAAGGGAATGACGGATGTGGTTTTATGGGAGATTATTTGTATCATGGTTCCGATTGTATATCTGTAAAAAATAATAAAATTCAATATAACAATGAATATGCAGTTAAAGGATTCTCACTGACTAATTTTATTGTAGCAGAAAATATTTACAGATGTAATGGGATCGATGAACAACAAGAGTATTTGTCATCGGAGAAAAAATTACAATTAGAACGATTAAATGAGTAATAAAATGAGAAGATTGATATATTTTATGAATTTATTACTGTTATTCAGTTGTGTAATAAAGGCTGATCAGTATCCCCATATCATTGTAAATGATAGAGATAAAAAGGCTGTTTTGCAGAAAATTGAAAATGAACCTTGGGCAAAGGCTATATTCGATCAAACAAAAGAACGATTAAGTTTCTATGTGGAGAAACATCAATCGGAGCCGGATTGGATATTAGATCGATACTTGATGAATCGTATACCAGGAAAGCGGTATACTGAATTTATTTCAGATGAATCAGGGACACAATTGATTGCTTATAGAGGAGATGCTCCTGTTCCTACAGTCCGTGTGTCTTCTCACAAACGTGTCCCGATTACACCGGAGGGTAAAGCTTATATTCTCCCTGAAATAAAAGATATTATACCCAAAGATACATCTTTGACGATGAACTTATTGAATCCTGTGACAAAGAAATATGAAAAAGTAGATCCTCAGGCTTATATTGGGACTATAAATGGAAAAATTAATGAGTTGGCTTTTGAAGCATCTGTCTTGTATTGGTTGACAGGGAATGATAAGTATGCTAAATTTGCAGCTGATATATTAGATCAATGGGTAAATGCTGTTGTTTATCAAGAACCAATAAAAGGTCCGGGCAGAACAGGTTTTTTGGATATTCAGACATTAGGTGATGAAAAAGAAAAACCATTAATTTTAGCATATGATTTTTTACAACCATATTTGAAAAAAAATCAGTATCTTTTAGTAAATTATGAAAGTGTGTTCGAGAAAATTGCATGGACTTTATCATTTCGGGGATATGCAGTTAATAATTGGTATGCAGCAGAAAGTTCTACAT
>CAMQZX010000228.1 GCA_947039785.1 uncultured Lachnospiraceae bacterium
TACACTTCTAGCTTCGTCGGCAGCGTCAGATGTGTATAAGAGACAGCTTTAGATCATCATATTATCTTTATAAGATAAATGTAAGCAGGAGAAAGGGGCTGGTTTAATGAGTACAAAGACAGTAATTACAATTGGAAGACAATACGGAAGCGGCGGTAGAATTATTGGACAGCGGTTAGCTTCAGAATTGGGGATTAAATGTTACGACAAAGAATTGTTGGAACACGCAGCAAACGACAGCGGAATCTGTAAAGAATTGTTTGAAAATCATGATGAGAAGCCCACCAACAGTTTGCTTTATTCCCTTGTTATGGATACCTATTCCTTTGGATATTCTTCAGCAGCCTTTACAGACATGCCTATGAATCACAAAGTCTTTTTGGCTCAGTTTGATGCCATCAAGAAACTGGCAGAGGAAGGTCCTTGCGTGATGGTAGGAAGATGTGCTGATTATGCACTGGCTGATATGAAAGGATGCATGAGTATTTTTATCCATGCAGATCAGTCGATTCGAATTAACCGTATTGCCGAGCGATACAATTTGACTCTGAATAAGGCAAAAGATGCTGTAATTAAAACAGATAAGAGCCGTTCCAGCTATTACAATTATTACACAAATAAACGCTGGGGAGAAGCCAGTGGCTATAATCTCTGTGTAGACAGCGGATTATATGGCATCGACGGCTCTGTACAGTTGATTAAAGAAGCAGTAAAGATTTTTAAAGCTAATCTGTGATCCAGCCGGGCAGATTAGCTCTGCGGATTGCAGTAAACATTCGTTCCTTGGTTCCCGGATGCTGGCGGTTTAAGTCGTGAAGAAGCTCTTTGGCATATTCGCGTTTGGTCTTGCCGTCTATGGGACAGGGACTTTTTGCCACTGGCAGCTGATATTTGTTTCGGAAACCAATGACATCTGCTTCTTCCATAAAAAGAAGCGGCCGAATCAACGTCAGATCCATGCGGTCCAGATAGGTGACCGGGGAGAAAGTGTGGAAGCGTCCTTCAAAAATCATGGAAAGCAGCATGGTCTCTACCACGTCATCTTTGTGATGTGCATAGGCAATTTTATTACAACCCATATTTTTAGCAACTTCATTGAGTGCCCCTTTTCTCATCTTTGCACAGAGAGAACAGGGGTTACTTTCTTTTCGTTCATCAAATATAATGCTGGCAATATCTGTATGCACAACTTCGTAGGGAATCTCCAGTTCCCGGCACATTTCGGCTATTTTTTCCAGATTAAAATTGTGAAATCCCAGATCGACTGTGATTGCAATAAGTTCAAAGTGATTGGGATAGAATCGCTGAAGTCCTCTCAATGCATGGAGAAGTGTCAGGCTGTCTTTTCCGCCGGAAATTCCCACGGCAATTTTATCGCCTTCCTGAATCATCTGGAACTCATCGACGGCTTTTCGTGTAATACTTAGTAATTGCTGTAATTTCATTAGAATGATGTCTCCTTTGTCTATAAGCCTTTCTCAGTATACTGACATATTTATATTATTCAAGTACGCTATGGCGTACTTCTTATCACATCTGTAATCCGCCGGAGGCTGTATCTTCTTGCAAGATACCCCTTTTTTTCTGATTTTCTATCGGACTACGTTGGCTTCCAGTACACTAAGTCATGGCTATTATATCGTGTTTGTCACAAAGATGTGTTATATTTTTTTAAAAAAATGTGACAAATTCTTTAACTTATGTTATAATTATTACACTTTTAAAAATCTGGAGGCGCAACAACATATGAAATTCCGTTGGGATAATAAATATCTTTACTGGGGAGTAACCGCATTTTGTGTCATTGCGGCAAGTTTACTGTTTTATTTTGGAATTTTTCGAATGGGCATACTGCTCAGTGGAATTGGTAAGTTTTTGGATATTCTTATGCCGATTATCTATGGTGCAGTAATTGCATATCTGTTAAATCCCATCTTAAAATTTTATGAAAAAAAGTTGATTTACCCCTTTCTTGAGGAGAAGAAAATCAAGCTTACCAGAAAAAAACGGAAGTTTGTTCGGTATATAGGTGTTTTTTTTGCATTATCCATTATGTTGTTGATCGTATATGCATTGATTAGCATGGTTCTGCCGGAGATTATAAAAAGTATTGTCAGTATTATCAATAATTTTCCCAGATATGTGAACAGTGTTACCAACTGGATTGAGCATATGCTGGAGAACAATCCTGAGATCAATTCCCTTGTGATTGGAATGATTGATCGTTATTCCATTAAGGCAGAGAATTATCTGACTCAGGATATTCTGCCTCAGCTTCAGAATATATTGAAGCAGTTTTCATCAGGAATTTGGGAGATTATCACATTCCTGAAAAATGCTTTGATAGGTATTATTGTATCTATTTATATTCTGGCCGATAAGGAGGAGTTTAAAGGAAAGTTGAAGAAGGTATTTTATGCCATTCTTCCTAAGAAAAAAGCAGATCATTTATTGGAGAATCTCCGTTTTACAGATAAGACCTTCGGAGGTTTTATCAGTGGTAAGCTTTTGGATTCTCTGATTATTGGTATTTTGTGTTATATTGGTGCAACTATTTTGAGGTTGCCTTATGCAGTCTTAGTCAGTGTGATTGTGGGTGTCACCAATGTGATCCCATTTTTTGGCCCATATCTAGGAGCTGTGCCGTCGGCTTTCCTGATTCTTCTGGTAAGTCCAATAAAATGTCTGTATTTCGTAATTTTTATCATTGTCTTACAGCAGTTTGACGGTAATATTTTAGGTCCCAAGATTTTGGGGGATTCCACCGGTTTATCCAGTTTTATGGTGATTGTAGCCATTTTGGTGGGCGGTGGTTTATTCGGAGTCTTTGGCATGTTTGTTGGTGTACCTGTCTGCGCAGTGATATATGCCATGTTTAACAGGGCTATTGATCGTTCTCTTCAGAGAAAAGACATGCCCATAGATGTGGATCATTATAAATAACATAAACAGCAAGGAGATTTATGCATCATGAAATTTGTAATTCAAAAGGTTGATCGCGCGAGCGTATCAGTAGATGAGGAGATTGTAGGTGATATAGGGAAAGGATTTCTGGTTTTGGTGGGTGTTGGACAAAATGACACTTGTGAGATGGCAGATAAATTCGTTAAGAAAATGATTAACCTGAGAATCTTTGAAGATGAAAATGGGAAGACGAACCTGGCTCTGAAAGATGTAGATGGACAGGTATTGTTGATTTCCCAGTTTACCCTCTATGCAGATTGCCGGAAGGGGAATCGTCCCAGCTTCGTTAAAGCAGGCGATCCTCAAAAGGCAAAAGAGCTTTATGAGTATATCATAGAGAAAACCCGGGAGAGTGTTCCTGTGGTAGAGACAGGGGTATTCGGTGCTCATATGAAAGTTTCTCTGGTTAATAATGGACCGTTCACCGTCATTTTAGACGAGTCCATCATTCACTAGGATACTTGTAGCAATCGGAAAAATGCACATAGCGAAGCGGATTGGGAATATTCGTTTGACAAGAAATAAAAGTGATAGGGAAGGGATGGAATGAAATATAGCAATAATATTGGAGTTTGCCTAAGTATGTCTGCTGTGCTGTTGTTTAGTGGTTTTCAGAGTGCTTATGCGGCCACACAGGTAAATCCGCAGGAAATTTCAGAAGAGGCATCTTTTACTGAATTAGATGAAAAGAAAGAGTTGGAGAACTTTGATGATGATGTGTTGAACTCTGGGACAGAGCCAGATTCTGTAAATTCTGAGGGCGTTGAAAATACAGAGACATTGGAAACAGAGAGCTCTGATTCGGAAGCTCTGAGTTCTCAGGTATCGAATTCGGAGATATTGAATTCTGAAACATCGGAATCCAAACTCCTTGACTCTGAAGAGAATGTCAGTGCTACAGACGCCAGCAGCAAGAGAGAGGGATGGTATACAACCAAATATGGCAATCGCTACTATTATAAAAATGGAGTTCCTGTGACAAAAATCCAGAAAATAGAAGATACCTGGTACTTTTTCAGTGCTAAAGGTGCGCTTCAGACAGGCGCTTACCGATGGGTTAAAAGCTCTAAAGGTAATCTGTATTATCTCCAGAAGAATGGAACCTTGAAGACAGGCTGGTTGACCACAGGAGGAAAAACTTATTATCTGGTTCCAGCCACAGCTCGTGCAGCTATCGGTTGGGAGACCATAGGCAGTAAAAAATACTATTTTAATACTTCAGATGGCTCTGTCACCACTGGATGGAAGACTATTGGTGGTAAAAAATATTATTTCAACAGTAAGGGAGTCATGCAGAAAAGCGGTATGCAGACCATCAACAATAATACTTATTATTTTAACAGCCAGGGTGTCCGCCAGACAGGATTGATTTCAATCGATAATGAAAAATATTATTTTGATAGCAACGGCGCCATGCGGTTGGGATGGGTCACCATCAACAGCAAATACTATTATTTCCGTAAGACTGCTACCAGTAAGCATCCCAAAGGCTCCATGGCAGTGTCATGTTGGTTGAAATCAGGAGGTCATTATTATTATTTAAGCTCCTCGGGCGTCAGAGCCAGCAGGTGGTGGAAGATTGATAACAAATTTTATTATTTCAGGATTAAAGCTTCTGGCTCGCATCCAGTAGGTTCCATGGTTACCGGCTGGCTAAAATCTGGTAGCAATCGTTATTATTTTGCAAGCAATGGTGTTCGTCAGAGCGGATTTAAGACGATCAGTAGTTCCAGATATTATTTTAATTCCAAAGGAGCCATGCAGACTGGATGGTTTATTGTCAGCGAGAAAAAGTATTATGCTGGTTCCAATGGGGTACTGGCTACTGGTTGGAATACTATTGGTGGTAAGAAATACTATATGAGCAGTACTGGAGTTGTCCAGACTGGTTGGAAAACTATCAGCAATAAAAGGTATTATTTTAACAGCAATGGAGTTCTCCAAACCAGTAAATGGGTGGATGATGATCACTATGTCGGCAGCGATGGTGCCTGGATTGAAGGGTACAAAGAACCAGTTGGAGGACAGTTCCGTTGGCCACTGGGTTCTTCCTGGAACAGTATCAGCAGTTATTTTGGAGGGCGAGATTCACCAGGCGGAATTGGAAGTACCAATCATCAGGGAATTGACATTCCTGCCACCACCGGAACGCCAATCTATGCAGTTGCTGACGGTACCGTGGTAGTACGTCTGGGCACAGCAAGCAGCGGTGGATTCGGTAACTGGATTCAGATTAACCATGGAGGGGGATTGATTACCGAATATGCACATCTAAGCAGCTTCCAGTCGGGTGTAGTTGTGGGAACAAAGGTTAAGAAGGGTCAGGTGATTGGATACGTAGGATCCACAGGAAATTCCACAGGACCACATTTGCATTTTGGTGTGATTTTGAATGGTACCAGAGTAGATCCTATGAATTACGTGAAAAAACCCAGTTAGTAGAAATTTGGTGCAGCGTGTTGCTGTGAACGGGTGTCAGATGTCTTCAGGTTTTCTGACACCCGTATTTTTATCTTAAATCTTCTTCGCGAAGGCGAACTGCAGAGGTGGCTTTTCGGCGTCTCTGATCATCTAATGCAGCATAATGTTTTTTCGTGGTATTTACGTCCTTATGGCCCAAAACATCAGCAACAAGATAAATATCACCTGTTTCCTGATAGAGAGCAGTTCCGTAAGTGCTGCGAAGCTTATGAGGAGTAATCTTTTTGGTGGTGGTTACTTCGCGGGCATATTTTTTTACCAGGTTCTCCACAGCACGTATGGTGATACGCTTGCGTTGGGTGGAGTAGAAGAGAGCATGTTCATGTCCGGATACCGGAGTGATAGAACTTCTGGCTATTAAGTATTTTTTCAGTGCACCTTCCACCTCTTCACCAAAATATACAACCATTTCATTTCCGCCTTTACGGGTGACTTTAATTCCATTGTTTTTAAAATCAATATCCTCTACATCCAGCCCGACGCATTCAGAGACACGAATACCTGTTCCCAGAAGCAATGTAACGATGGCCAGATCCCGATCCTTAGTCTTTTCATAATAGACCTTTTTCTGGCCGGTAAGTGTGTCACCGGCATGTTCAATATAATCCAGTAAAATGGCAACTTCATCAGTATCCAGACGAACGATTGTTTGCTCGTGTAGCTTTGGCATATCAATGAGTACTGTGGGGTTATTATGAATCACTTGGCGCATATAATAATAAGCATAAAAGCTTCGCAGGGAAGCCAGCTTGCGGCGGATGCCTCGTTCCTTGTTGGTGATTGTTTTATCACCGGAATTGTATACCTTCAAATATTCTTCATATTCCTCGATATCTACAGCCTGAAGCTGATCCAGTATAGAGACCTGGATATCCCTCATGGAGCAATTTTGAAAGGTGGGATTTTCATCCAGCAAAAACTGAAAGAAAACACGTAAATCATAGGCATAAGAAAGTCGGGTCCTTGTGGATGTGGTTGCCTCAGCGGCCCGAAAATAATCCTTGACAAAAGGCGGTAAGGTTTGAAGAAGTTCCCGCAGTTTTAAAATGTTTTCCATGTCTTTTTGATCATGATAAGAAATCTTTTTTTTACCAGATGCAGAGGAAGCTACCGTTAAAAGACTTTTGTAATCGTCATCTGATCGACTGGTAATATTGTCAGCGATATCATTTGTGAATTCATTTATCTGTTCAATGATTTTG
>CAMQZX010000229.1 GCA_947039785.1 uncultured Lachnospiraceae bacterium
TGCAGCGTAGTCTCGTGGGCTCGGAGATGTGTATAAGAGACAGCATTAAATCCAGACTGTTCCGCCACCTCCCGTATCTTCAGGCTGGTGCTTTCCAGCATATCCATGGCGTATTTCAACCGACAGTTCAAAAGGAAATTGGAAAATCCCACCTTCATCTCCTGCCGGAACAAATAACTTAAATATGCTGAGTTGACACCTGCTGCATGGGCAGCTTCCGTCAATCCTATGGATTCCTTATAGTGATTCAATACATACTCTGCGGCAATGCGGACTGCCTTACTAACGTCTTCCGGAATCTCCGAATAAGTCTGGCAAAAGGCTTCTGTGGCGTCTTCTAAAAGTCTCTCTCTAAGCTGATCCATCTTATGAATCTTACGGGATGTCTTACCCCGGTCAATTTCCATACGTTCTTCCAGCTCTTTTAACCACTGAAACACAAGACGACTCTCGGTAAGCTCCTGCCTGAAAGCATCCACCACCGCTTCACAGGCCCTCCAAAACCCTTCTCTGTCACCATTTCGTGAAAATTGTTCCCAACCAGAGAGAAGCTCCTGCGCCTGATGGGGTATCTGGTTTCCAGATCTTTTATTCACATCATAATACAAAATCTCTCCATTGTCATAAAAGCTGCATTTCATCAGCTCCCGAGCCTGCTGATACGCCTGACGGATAGCATCCTCTCCAATGCACACGTTACTGACTCCAACCCGATAATCATACAACTCTCCACAGCACAGTTTGTAACATACAGAAGTCACACTGGTCAGCTTCTGCTGCATCACACTGCTTCTACGGGTGTCTGATAAATCCAAAAAGCAGCAGAACACTCCCGTTCCCAGATAAATCGTTTCAATGTAATCGCTGTCCGCTCCAAAAGCAGACTTCAATTCCTCCTTAAGGCGAATCAAAAAGTTCTGGCAATATTGTTCCATCTCCAGATATGTCCAGCGCTCTTCCTTCTCTTCCCAGGACTCCATAAATACACTGACCACAGCACTGTTTTTATACTCTCCGGCAATACCTGCACGGATACGTTCCTGTCTGCGCTCCTCACCCTTTAAGTTTCCGTTGAGAATCTTGTTGAAAAAGATATATTTTAAATTTTGGTCTCCCGCACTAACCGGGCTTTTCTCCTGTCTCTGTTCCATCTTCTTCCGGGTATTTACGAGAAGCTGATACAGAGAAGCTTCATCCAATGTGTTTTTTAACACATAATCGTCAGCGCCCTCCTGCATAGCTTCTTTTACGTACTCAAACTCATCGTGACAGCTTAACACGATAATATAAGTACTTTTATCATTTTTCCGTATTCGCTTAATCAACTCAATCCCATCCACCAAAGGCATGGACACATCCGTCACAATCAGATCCACCTTTGTATGTTCCAACACTGCGCAGGCTTCCTCCCCGTCCCGCACATCCGCTGTAAGCCAAAATCCAGCCTTTTCCCAGGCAGTAAGCATTTTCAGATAACTTCTGACAAGATAGTCATCGTCTACTATGATCGTTTTCTTCTTATCCATCTCTACTCCTCATTTTCTATCATAGGCATATAAACGGTAGCTGTAGTTCCCTGTCCCTTACAGTCAAATGTCAGCCCTCCGCCATCTCCATAATAAAGCTTCAGCCGTTGGAGGACATTAGAAATACCAATGGAAGTCAAACCTCTTGTTTTCTTCGCTTTGCTGGTCAGCAGCAGCTCAATCTGCTCCTCAGTCATGCCGCGTCCGTTATCCACAACTTTCAGATATAGCACACCTTCTCTGGTTTCTGTCGTAATCAACAGCATGCCTGCCTTTTCCTTCATATCGATGCCGTGAAGGAGAGCATTTTCCACCAAAGGCTGAAGAATCAGCCGGGGAATCAGACAGCTCTGGGTCTCAGAATCAATCTCATAAGTAACCTGCAAGTCACCGCCGTAACGGAATTCCTGAAGCCGGATATAATTCTTTAGTATATGGATTTCTTCTGCCACCGTCAGAAATGCTCCCTTTTTACTAATGGTAGCCTGAAGCAGTTCTACAAAGTCTCCAATTACTCCAGCCAGCTCCTTTTCCCCCTTAATAAACGCCGCATATTTGATAGAATTCAGTGTATTATACATAAAATGAGGGGTAATCTGATATTGAAGGGCTTCCAACTCTGCGTCCTTTTTCTGATTTTCCTCCACGATCAGCTGCTGAATTAACTCTTCGATTCTCTCAATCATGGTGTTGAAGTCCTCCGCCAGAATCCCAATCTCATCCTGTGATATGATTTTGGCCCGGGCGTCCAGATCCCCATCTGCAATCTGCTCTATGGTTGCGGTCAGCTCTTTTAGGGGGCGATACATCAATCTGGTGAGGTACCACGCCAGAACCAAAGCAATTAGCATAAATAGTACCAGTATCTCAAAAAAGTAATTTCTAATCTCCAGCAAGTCGTTGAGTACTGCCGACCTTTTTGTTACAACAAACAAACCGCACCGAGAAAATGCCGCTGTACTGTAAATATAGATATTTTCTTCATCCATACCCGCAGTCTCTCCCTGGGAAATCCATTTTTCATAACGTTTACTTCCCCCATAAGACTCTCCCATACGTTCTCCTCCCAGAGAGGTGATGATTTGCCCACCTCTGCTCAGGAGAACAGCCTCCTTTGCTACGCCGTCATCCAAAACAGCCATATAGTTATAGTAAAGATACCTCTCACTGATATTGGAAATCACGTATCCACGTACAACTCCGTCATCATCCGCCACTTGCTCCGCAAAAGAAAAAAGATGTGTGCCATCATGGGCAAGGTCTTCCAAAATTGTCGAACCAGGCAAAACGGCAAAGTTCTCCATCACCGCCTCCATCTCCTCTAACCGGATGTCCTGTCTGTAAACCGGATAGTCCTCAGAAGTAACCAGAGTTAATTCATCAGGAATTAACAGATAGATTGAATGAATCGCTGCATTCTGCTTATAAAAGCTTCTCAAAATGTCTGCAATTTTCTCCAAATCCTGTTCCTTCTTTTGGGATAGGAACGCCGTCAGATGTTCTTTCAGCGCTTCGTCACAGGACGCATTGGCCGTAATCTGATAGACATTTTGCATCATCTGATCCATGGAGTCAATCATCTGACCGTCCCGCTGCTGCAGAATTCGAATATAGTTTTCCTCCACCATCTCTGCAGATTTCCCATAAAAGATAGAAGTGATGGCAACAGATATCAACAGGGTAATCAACAAAATCGACATCAAAATTTTGCTTCGAATACTTCTCATTCAATTCCCCCTTCTTCCTGCCATTTTTCTTCCTGAGAATCTTCTATATAAGAATCCACATTCTGAATGGTCAAAAGATCTGCTTCCAATATTTTATCCAGCATCTCCTGCTGACCATTTTTCAGGTTTACAATATATTGAATCGTCTCATATCCAATCTCATACCCGGATTGGGCAATCAAGGAGGATATTTTTCCCTCCTTCACGGCAGTTAAAGCATCAATCTGAGTATCTACTGACACAATTTTCACAGAGTCCTGTTCCATTCCTTCTATGATTCCAAGAGCTGTCACTCCGCTGGTAGCCATAATACCCTTTACATCCGGATACTCCCAACGGATTTTATCGATTTTCTCCTGAGACATCCGAAGATTGCTGTATCCACTTTCCACAAAAGCCACCTTCATATTCGGTTCCTGTTGCATATAACTGAGAAATCCATCCATTCGCTGCCTGTGACCCTGTTGATTTAAATCTCCTGTCACAATTCCCACTTCGCCTGCATGTCCCAGCTTTTGAGCCAGTGACTCCGCCAGACGATATCCTGCATCCACATTGTCAATCCCAATATAGGGAATTTTTTCACTGTCAAAGCCGGTATCATATGCTACAACCGTAATCCCTTTTTCCTTTGCAAGATTCAGATATTCAGGACTGTCATAAGAATTGATTGGAGAAATTGCCAAGGCATCCACCTCTCTGTAAATTAAGGTCTCTGCCATTTTTTCCTGAACAGCCTCATCAACCTCCGAATCCGGTGACAAAATAATTACCTCAACCTCCAGATCCGCGGCAGCCGTCCGCATCCCACTGCAGACAGACATCCAATATTCACTGGTGCCTGATTTGGTCACAACACCAATGGTATTTATTTTTTCTGACTGGGAGGTCTGTTCCTCCGCCCCATGCATTTTTCTGTTTTCGGATAACGCCAGCACTGCCAGACACAAAAGGATACCAAATACAGTTAAGCCTGAGATCACCCTTTTTTTCATCACTTTTTCCCCATTTCCTTGTCAGGCGGATATTCGTAATCCGCTTCTCTGCTTGCTCATAGCTTTCCATAATGCTCTATTATACTTCATTTTTTCCTCTTATTCCATGATAATATGGCTTCCTTTTTTGGACAGAAAAAAATACAAGATTTTTCAGGTAAAATTTTCAATAAATAGACCATTTTTGTTAAGAATATGGTATAATGGTAAAAATATAAAGATGGCGCCTTAATGGCACATCAGATATTTAATGATACCAGGGGCAAAATACCTTTTGACCCTTACATCATTTAATAAATTTATCAAAAAGAAAAGGAGCGAGTTATCATGCATATCACAAACGATATTAAATATGTTGGTGTAAATGACCACAATGTAGACCTGTTCGAAGGCCAGTACGTTGTAAAGAACGGCATGGCTTACAATTCTTATGTAATTCTGGATGAAAAGGTTGCCGTTATGGATACTGTTGACGCCCATTTCACCCATGAATGGCTGGATAATATTGAAGGCGTACTTGGTTCCCGCCAGCCTGACTATCTGATTATACAGCATATGGAACCCGACCACGCAGCTAACATTGCAAACTTCATGAACTTATACACAGACACCACCATCGTCTCAAGCGCCAAAGCATTTGTAATGATGAAGCAGTTCTTCGGCACTGATTACGAAGACAGACAGATTGTTATTAAGGAAGGCGATACACTTTGCCTTGGAAAACACACTTTGGCATTTGTTGCTGCACCTATGGTTCACTGGCCAGAGGTTATGGTAACTTATGACACCTGTGACAAGGTTCTGTTCTCTGCTGACGGATTTGGTAAATTCGGCGCTCTGGACGCGGAAGAAGAGTGGGCTGACGAGGCTCGCCGCTACTTCATCGGTATCGTTGGAAAATACGGCACACAGGTTCAGAAGCTTCTGGGCAAAGCTGCCGGACTGGATATCCAGATTATCTGCCCATTACATGGTCCAATCCTTACAGAAAACCTGGGATACTATCTCGGACTTTACAATACATGGTCTTCCTACTCTGTAGAAGATGAAGGTATCGTAGTTGCTTATACCTCTATTTATGGACATACTAAAAAAGCCGTTGACATGCTTGTTGAAAAGCTTCATGCTAAAGGCTGTCCGAAAGTTATTGTACACGACCTGGCTCGCTGCGATATGGCACAGGCTGTTGCTGATGCATTCCGCTACAGCAAACTGGTCCTGGCAACCACTACTTACAACGCAGGCATCTTCCCATTCATGCGTGATTTCATCCATCACCTGACCGAGAGAAATTATCAGAACAGAGTCGTTGGTCTGATTGAAAATGGTTCCTGGGCACCTCTGGCTGCAAGAACCATGAAGCAGATGTTTGAGCACAGCAAAAAGCTTACCTTTACAAAAGCTACTGTACATGTAAAATCTGCTCTCAGCGAAGAAAGCATTGCTGAAATCAACGATCTGTCTGATGAACTCTGCAAGGATTATCTTGCACAGCATGACGAAACAGCCAACAAAAACGATCTGTCCGCACTGTTCAACATCGGATATGGTCTCTATGTCGTTACATCCAACGACGGTAAGAAAGACAACGGTTTAATCGTAAACACGGTAACACAGGTTACCAACACCCCAAACCGAATCGCTGTCACCATCAACAAGGACAACTATTCTCACCATGTAATCAAACAGACTGGCATCATGAACATCAACTGCCTGTCCACAGATGCTCCGTTCTCTGTATTCCAGAACTTTGGATTCCAGAGCGGAAGAACAGCCGACAAGTTCGCTGATATCACTCCACTCCGTTCCGACAACGGTCTGACCTTCCTGCCAAGATACATCAACTCCTTCATGTCCCTGAAGGTTGAGCAATATCTGGATCTGGATACTCATGGAATGTTCATCTGCAGCGTAACAGAAGCTCGTGTCATCAACAACGTTGAGACCATGACCTACAACTACTACCAGAGCAACGTAAAACCAAAACCAGATACAGAAGGCAAGAAAGGCTTTGTATGTGTAGTTTGCGGCTACATCTACGAAGGCGATGAATTACCAGAAGACTTCATCTGCCCACTTTGCAAACATGGTGTAGCTGATTTCGAGCCGATTGAGTAAAAGTAGCAAACCATTATATTTAAGCAGGTGCCATTTATCTGGCACCTGCTTTTCTCACAATCTCAATACGTATATAATCACATTTTCACAGCCTTATATTCACTGCTTCTTCTGGTTTTTAAATATAGAATTCCTCTGCATATCACTTATAATTTGAAAATCGCCTGTTTTATTATATTTTAGAGGAATTGCAAAGTATCCTATTTACCTGTCTCTTATACACATCTCCGAGCCCACGAGACTACGCTGCATCG
>CAMQZX010000230.1 GCA_947039785.1 uncultured Lachnospiraceae bacterium
TGAAACTGTTTATAAATGCAGTATTTATGCTGATAATTCAAAACCTTATTATATAATTTAATATAACATAGTAGATGGTAAAACCTCAAGTTTGTTTATTAAAAGAAAATGAGGAACGGCATTTACTATATCCTTTACAAAGAGGATAGTGAAAACACATTATTACAATGCCGAAAACGTGATTCTATATGAAAAATGATAAAATGGAGCAGGCAGGTGATAAAAGGATAAATAAAGGACAATTCGAGAAAAGATTTAGGATTGAATAAGGGATAATAAAAAATAAAGCAGCCAACCGGCGTGGCCGCTTTACTTCTTGCTGTTCAGTTCCTTCATAATGCCGAGGAGATAAGCCATCGACTTGGGATCCAGTTTCTTTCCCTCTTCGATAAATTCCTGCAGAGCCTCCGGATAAGGATTTCCTTCATCGAAGAATTCTTGCGGCGTTACGCCCAAATATTCGCAGATGTAAAAAAAGGATTGCATGGCTGGAAGTGACTTTTTATTTTCGATGTTATTGATGTAGTTGTTTGCCTGTCCCAATGACAATGACATGTCGCGTGCAGATACACCCTTTTGTAATCGCAGTTTTGCCAGCCGTTCCGGGACGAAATCTTCATACATTGCCTTTACCTCCCATTCTCTAATAGATTGTACCTCACACATATGATTTATTCGCAAAAATAAAAGGGGTGTTTACGTTGACCTAAAAAAATAAATCTATTATAATTAGGCAAGATGAAAAAATAAAACTATCGAACGAGGGAGATACAATGAAAGGAAAGACATGTTGTATTACCGGGCATAGGGATGTGCCTGATAAAGAGATTAACAGCATAAAGAAGGCTCTGCATCAGGAAATAAAAAAAGCAGTGAAGGACGGATTCACTGTCTTTCTGTCTGGTTTTGCAGATGGTGTGGATCAATATTTTGCTGAGATTGTTTTGGAACTGCAGAAAGAAAACAGGAACTTAAAACTGATTGCAGTGCTTCCATACCGTGGCCGTGTGAAAGGCTTGAATCACAGGGTACAAACAAGAGCTTTGCTGAGTGCCTGCTCTGAGATGGTGGTAATTCAAGAGGAATATCAGCCCAACGTCTACTTACAGCGCAATCGGTATTTGGTCGAGCATTCAGACCGCGTGATTGCTGTGTATGATGGGAGAGAGACAGGCGGTACGGTGAAGACGATCCGTTTTGCGCACCGCTTTCATAAAGAACTGCGTGAAATTCCGGTAGGACTAAACTTGGACAAAAACAGGATAAATCTTGGATACAATAATGTATAAAAAGAGTGGAGCTGCAGGCAGTTCCATGATATAATAAAACCTTTAAAAATGATAATTGTCTGAAAAATGATGGGATGGAGGTCATTCATGAAAAAATGGTATGACGAAGAATACGAATTTGAAATTGAAGTAACAGGGTTTCTTCGTGGTGATCACACAGAGCGGTATTGCCGAAACGGAGAGGAAGTCGGAGATAAATACACCTGTACTTATGGATGTCCTGTAAATGCGGATGGGCAAGGAATTTGTTCTAAGGTAATGATGATGCTGTTTCCTATTATGGAGGCAGTCAGAAGCGGCGGGGATTTAGAAAACATTGGCGGCAGCGGTAAATACTGCAAGGAAATCGTATGCCCGGATGGATGTGTGGTGTTCCGCTTGAAAGCGAAAAAACTTGGAAATGAGAACTTTTTTAAAGGAAAGTTTTTTGATTAGAAAAAGATAAAAGGAGGGAAACCGGACATGCTTGATAAAATACCAAATATGGACGATATGACAGCCCTGGTTGGACAGTCTTTATATGACGTATGGCAAAAGCTATGCACTGCGATTGACGAGAAATACGATATGGACTGCATTTGGAACAGCGGCGGTAAGGCATGGACCTATGAATACAAATATCGCAGGGGCGGAAAAACACTCTGCGCCCTATACGCAAGGGAGAACTGCGTTGGCTTTATGGTAATACTGGGAAAAGACGAGCGGGCGAAATTTGAAGTCGGCCGAAGTGAGTATTCGGATAGCGTTCAGAAGGTTTACGATGACTCAAAAACCTATCACGATGGGAAATGGCTGATGTTTGAGCCTGTTGACACATCTATGTTTGGAGATTTCATGCAGCTGTTGGCTGTTAAGAGAAGGCCGAACAGGAAATAAAGGATCGTGGAGGAGAAGATGTCAAAAAATCTGAGATAAGGTTGCTGACAGCTGTGAGAACAAGGACTTGACGGACAGTATGATGATTGGCATATCGGCAATCACAAACGTGGAAGTTGATGGAGCATGAAATACGCAAAAAAAGCTTTCGTTTTTTGTCGATAGCCAGACTGGAAACGATAAGGCAGGAGGTAGTTAATATGATATCTGCAATTTACGAAAGGCGGAGCACAAGAAAATTTTTAGCAAGGGACATATCAAAAAGTGATATGACAGATATTATCCAAAGCGGAATGAAAGCGCCTTCGTCTAAAAACAGACAGCCCTGGAAGTACATTGTGGTACAGGGAGATGCGAAAGAAGAAATGTTAAGGGTTTTCCGTCAGGGGATTGAAAGGGAAGAAAACGAATGTGCGTTGCTGCCTCAGAGCAAACGCTATATTGCTGCGGCGAAACATACTGTTGATGTAATGGAAGCAGCACCGACAATCGTTTTCGTTGTTAATTCATTGGGAAAAAATGAAATGGGAGAAATGACGCCGGAAGAACATGTTTATGATATCTGCAATATACAGTCCATAGGCGCTTCCATACAAAATATGCTTCTTGCCGCTACGGAAAAAGGAATAGGCAGCCTTTGGATATGTGACATCTATTTCGCATATTCGGAATTATGTGAATGGCTGAATAGTGAAGGACAACTTATTGCCGCTATTGCATTTGGTTACCCGGACGAATTCCCAGAAGAAAGACCACGCAAAAAAATAGAAGATATTGTTGAGTGGAGAAGTTAAGCGATATATTGTAAGAAACTTTACTAAGATAAATAGAAAATAATGATCGGTGTTAAGGAGGAATATGTTTATGAGTGAAAAATTCCCGCAGGAAGCGAAAAAGATAATGGATGAAAGATTTGGGCACGATACCTTACTGTCACTTGCCACTACGGAACAAAACATCCCATATGTGAGAACGGTAAATGCTTATTATGAGGATGGCTGTTTTTATATCATCACATATGCTGCCTCCAACAAGATGAAGCAGATAGGTAATAACCCCATAGTAGCGGTGGCCGGCGAATGGTTTACCGCGCATGGCAAGGGGGTAAACCTTGGGTGGTTCTGCAAAAAGGAAAATCATGAAATGGCTCAAAAGCTAAGACAGGCATTCAGCGAATGGATTGATAACGGGCACAACAATTTTGATGATGAAAATACGATCATCTTATGTGTTCAATTAACAGAGGGGATTCTTTTCTCTCATGGCACGAGGTATGACATAGATTTTTCTGGTAACTGATGTAGGAAATCGCATTAAAGTTAATTCGCATTCGTAGAGAGAGTAAATAAAATTCGATTGTGCGAAACATAAAATTTGAATTTAGGGAGAGTCGAGTCGATATGGCAAAGAAACAACTTACAGATGAACAAAAACGATTAGACACAGATATTTGGATTATAGCATTAGTTACATTAGGAGTTTTCGGTTTCAATGCAATGATGGGAAATCAGTTCATGAGTTTTGTTACTAACAGCAATATTTCTGTTGTTCCCCGACTGCTATTGAATGCGGGCCTTCAGTTTGGAATAGCTGGATTAGGGATAACGATTGTTTGTGTTTTACGAAAAGATAAATTCACACAATTCGGATTAGCAAAAAAGAATGCTGTTAAAGCTATTATAGGGACTATTTTATGTTTCCTTCCCTCAATATGTTATATTTTTATTTCAGGTCAATTCAAAGGTTATCAGCCTTTTAGCATTTTGATTACTGACGATGTAATAGCAAGCAATATCCTCTTTTCAATATTGGGCATGATACTCATTGCTATTGTATGGGGATTTTTTGAAGGTTTTAATTATGCTGTTATTGCAGATAAGATTAACAAAAGGTATCCTACCCAAAATCAATGGTTAGACTACGGAGCCATTACTTGTGCAGCAATTTGTTTGTTGTTTCACCCATTTTGCACTACCTTTTGGGGAATTGTAGAACTTATAACCACATTCATAGCAATCTATGGAATGTTGATTGTAAAAAAGAAAACTGGTAACGCATGGGGGTGCGTATTTGCCTTTTGTTTTATCTGGAATGCACTATAAATTCCCGTTTGGTGGAAACGAAGGAATATTAATATAGCAGGGAATTTTGGAACTTGAATTAGAAAAAATGGCAGACCTGATTGGTTAATATGAATTGGTTATCTATGCCTGCTGCAACCCAAAACCCTTTACGCATAATGATTTATATTTTGACGCAGATGTTTTGATTATCAGCCTGGTATCGGATGACGGCATATTAGGCGACGGGACAGAGCTGAAGGATGCACCGTTTAAGAATGAAATATTCACCTAGACGAGGTGATGGGGCTGAAAAGATATTACAGAATCAAGAAGATTATCGTTACCATATTGATGAAATGTGGGGAAAATCATATGGCTGTTACAGCGAACTGGAGAAGAAACTTGATCATATTTTCTTTGCCTATGATGGCATGGAAATGATTGTGAGAACTATAAAACGCAGACAGCAGAATTGAACAGGAGGTGTTTCTGTGACAGAGTTAGAAAAATGTATGGCCGGCGAATTATATAATTGTCATGATGAAATCTTTCTGCAATATAAGAAGCAGGCAAAAGAGCTGCTTGACATTTATAACAGACTGACCTATGACCAGAAAGAAGAGAAGAAAGGGATTTTACATAAGCTGTTCGGCGGGATTGGAACAAACGTGTCGGTAGGAGCGCCGTTCCTGTGTGATTATGGGTGTAATATTATTATCGGCAGCAATGTGTCGATCAATATGAACTGCTCCTTTATTGACTGCAATCAGATAAAAATCGGAAATAACGTCATGATTGCTTCCAATGTGCAGATTTATACGGCAACGCATCCCGTGGAACTGGCAGAACGCCTGACACCAGGCTGGACCCCGGAGAGCGGAAAGCATTTCTGCCAGGTATATGCGCTGCCGGTCGAGATTGGGGACGGGTGCTGGATCGGCGGTGGCGTCATCATACTTCCCGGGATTAAAATCGGGGCTGGCAGTGTGATTGGAGCAGGAAGCGTTGTTACCCGGGATATCCCGCCAAATTGTGTGGCGGCCGGAAATCCATGCAGAGTGATACGCAGAATTAACGAGGAATCAGAGCATGATTAAATTAGTGGCGTTTGACTTGGATGGGACAATCGGAGATACGATACCAATGTGTATAAAGGCGTTTGGACAGGCGGTATCCCCTTATGCAGGGCATTTGCTGACAGACAGGGAGATTATTGAAACCTTTGGATTGAACGAAATCGGAATGATAAAATCCATCGTTCCAGAGAATTGGGAGCAGGCGTTACGTGATTTCTATTCTCTGTATGAGAAACTGCATTATGAGTGCTCCCAGCCTTATGAGGGCATCCGGGAGTTGATTGCCGCTCTGCGGGCAAAGGGACTTATTCTGGCGCTGATAACGGGAAAGGGCGAAAGAAGCTGCCGGATTACTTTGAATGAGTTTGGAATGGAACATGATTTTGATGAAATCCTGACGGGCAGTGAAAATGAAAATGTTAAGGCGCAGTCATTGAGGATGCTGCTAAAGAAATATGATTTGCTTCCTGCACAATGTGTGTATATAGGGGATGCGGTATCAGATGTGTCAGAGGCAGGAAAAGCCGGAGTCGTATGCTTGTCTGCTTTGTGGGGAACAACTGCAAAGGCAGAAGAATTGAAAAGCATCAATGCCGATTATATCTTTGAAACGGTAGGAGAATTAAAAAATCACTTGATGAAAAATACAAACCAGAAACCGGAGGAGGCGCCAATACCATGAAAGGTTTTAACCGAAAAAATCAATTATTTTCCCTTTGTGGCTTGAACTGCGGGCTTTGTCCCATGTTTTTGAATAAATATTGTCCCGGCTGCGGGGGCGGCGAGGGAAATCAGTCCTGTAAAATTGCAAGATGCAGCATGGAGCATAATGGTGTGGAATACTGCTTTCAGTGCGATGAATACCCTTGTCCAAAATACGAGCATATGGATGACTTTGATTCCTTTATGACACACCAGGGCCGAAAAGCTGATATGGAGAGAGCCCGGCAGTTGGGAATAGAAGCTTATAATGCGGAGCAGGTGGAAAAGACAAAAATACTGGACATTCTCTTGTCCGAGTTTAATGATGGGCGCAAAAAGACACTGTTTTGTACAGCAGTATCTCTTTTGGACCTGCGAGAGCTGCAGGCGGTACTCAGGCAAATTGAGAACAGAGCCGATTTGGATACACTGACGCTCAAGGAAAAAAGCGCTTTTGCCGCAGGACTGCTTCAGGAAGCGGCGGCAAAGAACAATATTGAGTTGAAGTTGCGAAAGAAAAAGTGAGGACTTCAATACTGCAATTATTTAATAAAGTATTGAAAAGGATCTGTCTCTTATACACATCTCCGAGCCCACGAGACTACGCTGCATC
>CAMQZX010000231.1 GCA_947039785.1 uncultured Lachnospiraceae bacterium
ATCCGAGTTTAATATATACCATTTTGTGTGGTACTGTCAATATATGCGGAAAAAGTGACAAAATGGCATTTAACCAATCATGTAGGCGCATGTACGATTTGACCACTAAGTGCTAAAATAGTTCTTGAAATTAGAAAAAATCATTGAATCAACGTAATTTCTGGCTGCAGACAGAATATTCCGGCTGATGAAATAGATATTTTTCAATCACTTTATCAGAATTATTTTTATCAAAAATATAACAAAAAGATATATTTTTTTAGAGAAAGGAGAAAATACAATGAAAAAATGTAAACAGATACTTGCGCTTTTTATGACAGGAATCATGATTTTGGGTATGCCTGGATGTGGCAATGGGAAAGATGCTTCGAAAGAGAGCGAAAACAGTGGAAGCAAAGATCTGACTGTCGCAATCTGGGATACTTATCAGGAACCAGGGCTGAAAGAGATTATGAATGATTTTACAAATGAAACCGGAATTAATGTAAAAATTCAGGTCACACCGTGGGATCAGTATTGGACCATGATGGAAGCTGGGGCAACAGGAGGCACACTTCCGGATGTTTTTTGGATGCATTCTAATCAGGTGGCAAAATATGCGAAATACGATCTTCTGATGGACCTGTCAGAGTATGTGGAGAAAAGCGAAACCGTTGATCTGTCCAAATTCCCGGAGCAACTGGTAAGTCTGTATCAGAATCAGGATGGAAAGCAGGTAGCAATCCCAAAGGATGTGGATACTGTGGCTCTCTGGTACAATAAAACTGCTTTTGACAATGCCGGACTTGCATATCCGGATGATACCTGGACTTGGGATACTTTCCGTGATGCTGCCAAAGCTTTGACAAAAGAGGATGGTAGCCAGTATGGAACTGTTTTCAGCCCCAAAAGCAACCATGAAACTTACTATAATCTGATTTATGACTGGGGCGGTAATATCATCAACGAAGACGGTACTGTATCCGGATGGGACGATCCGAAGACACTGGAGGCTATGGAATTTGTAAAAGAAATGATTGATGATGGTTCCATGCCGCCGTATACGACAATTGCAGAAAACGAACCTCTTGCGTTATTTGAATCAGGAAAAGTGGCAATGGGCTTATTTGGCTCCTGGCAATCCGATCTTTTTAGCAATGACTATATAAAAGAAAACTGTGATGTAGCAGTGCTGCCAAAAAAGGATGATACCAGAATTTCCATATATAACGGTTTGGGATGGGCAGCATCTGCAGACAGCCCAAATAAAGAAAGTGCATGGAAGCTGATCGAATATCTTGGATCAGAAGCGGCTCAAAAAAAGCAGGCTGACCTTGGTGTTACCATGTCCGCCTATGAAAACACTTCCGATGGATTTGTCAACAAAAATGAAAACTTCAATCTTCAGGCATATATTGACATGTTGGATGACATCGTGATTCGTCCTTATTCCATGGATACGGTTGTATGGGAAAATATGTCCCTGGAAACATTGGTAAAAGCCTGGGATGGCACAGCAGAGATGGAAGATACTTGCAAGGAGATTGCGGCTAAAATGAATGAGTCCCTGGAAAAAGAAAATGCACAATAGGAGGGCGATACAATGGCTGGAAAGAAGAAAATAGCCAGAACTCGACAAAATAGAAATGAGTCTATCTGGGGTTGGATATTTTTCGCACCGACACTGATTGGTCTGTTGATCCTAAATATCATCCCAATCTTTCAGACAATATACAAAAGTTTTTTCGCAACAGGCGCATTTGGCCGGGGAGACCAGTTTGTAGGATTGGACAATTATATCCGAATGTTTTCTGACTCTCAGGTTTGGCAGGCATTGTTCAATACCTTTGTGTATGCAATTATAGAAGTACCGTTTTCTATCATCATTTCACTGATACTGGCGGTTCTGCTTAACAAGAAGATGAAAGGAAGATCGATATACAGAACGATTTACTTCCTTCCTATGGTTGCAGCTCCGGCGGCAGTCGCAATGGTATGGCGGTGGCTCTATAATTCTGAATTTGGTCTTCTGAATCATCTTCTGAAATTGGTTGGCCTTGGACCGGTTAACTGGATTTCCAATCCCAATATTGCGCTGGTCTCCGTAGCTATCGTGGGAATCTGGTCCGTAATTGGTTATAATATGGTTTTATTCCTGTCCGGTCTTCAGGAAATCCCGAAGGATTATTATGAAGCAGCCAGTATTGACGGGGCTAATGCGGTTCGGCAATTTTTCAGTATTACAATACCACTGATTTCTCCAACCATGTTCTTTGTAACAATTACCAGAGTGATTGCAGCTTTACAGGTATTCGACGTCATTTATATGATGATCGATACAACGAATCCTGCACTTCCAAGAACACAATCACTGGTATATCTGTTCTACAAATATTCCTTTGTTGAGGGAAATCAGGGTTACGGCTCTGCCATTGTGGTACTGCTTTTGCTGATTATTATGATCATTACCGTATTCCAAAATTTTGCACAAAAAAAATGGGTAAATTATAATTAGGAGGGAGCAACATGGAAGAAAAAAGAAAAATAAGTAAAATAGTTTTACATATCATTCTGATACTTGGCGCAATAATTATGTTGATTCCTTTTGCATGGATGATTCTGACTGCATTTAAAACTCCCACAGAAGCAACACAAATTGATCCATTTGTTATTTTCCCAAAAGAGTGGCTAACGAATGCATTTCGATCCGTAGCAGGTAAGATGAACTTTGGTAAATTGTATCTGAATACGCTGCTGATGATTGTTGGAAGGGTTATTTGTGCGGTTATTACGGCATCTATGGCAGGATATGCGCTGGGAAGGCTGAATTTTAAGGGTAAAAAACTGTGTTTTTCTCTAGTTTTGTTCCAGATGATGGTTCCCGTCCAGATCTTTATTACTCCGCAGTATTTGATGGTAAGTAAAATGGGAATGCTGAATACGATATTTTCTCTGATATTTCCTGGATTGGTGACAGCGTTTGGAACCTTCCTTCTCCGACAGTCTTATATGTCTCTGCCAAAAGAACTGGAGGAAGCTGCAAGATTGGATGGATGTAATATTCCGCAGACATTTTTATATATTATGGCTCCGCTGACCAGGTCCGGCATGATTGCGCTGGGAATTTTTACAGCTTTGTTCGCGTATAAGGATCTGATGTGGCCATTGATCTCCAACCCGGATCAGGCAGCAATGCCGCTGTCTTCTGCATTGGCAAAATTGCAAGGACAATTTGTAGCAAACTATCCGGAACTAATGGCTGCATCCCTGTTGGCTTGTATTCCTATGGTGGTACTGTATATCATTTTCCAGAAACAGTTTATTGAAGGAATTGCAACTTCCGGCGGAAAACTTTAATACAGAATGATTTAAATAAAAGGAGGAAGCGGTTAATGTCAATTATATTTGAACCGAACAATAAGATATTTACTATGCAGACAAAACATACTACCTGGCAGGCAAAAGTCAGTAAATATGGCCATCTGCTGCATGTATATTATGGAAGCAAAGTGGAAGATGCAGATCTGTCGTATCTGATTCGGGGAATTAACCGCGGATTTTCCGGAACACCGTATATCGCCTGTGATGACAGAGGATATTCTCTCGATACCTATCCCCAGGAGTATTCCTCCTGGGGATCAGGGGATTATCGAAGCAGTTGTCTTGAAATCGAACATGAGGACGGAAGCAGAGCGGCGGAACTACTGTATGTATCACATAAGATTTATGACGGAAAATATATTCTTCCGGGTCTTCCTGCAATATGGGGGAAACCATCCGAAATCGAGACCTTGGAAGTCCTTATGAAGGACAGAAGTACAGAGATAGAGGTAATATTATATTACAGTGTTTTGGAAGAATATGATGTTATTACCAGGGCGTGTAAAATCTGTAATGCAGGAAATAAGCCTGTATTTTTGCATAAGGCCTTATCTGCATGTCTAGATCTTCAGAGAGATGACCTTGATATGGTTTCTTTTCATGGGCGCCATGCGATGGAAAGGATCCTGCAGAGAAATCATGCACAGCATGGAAAAATGTCTGTGGGAAGTGTCCGTGGAACATCTAGCCATCAGGCGAATCCGTTTGTAATCCTTTGTGATCAGACAGCAGGAGAGGAACATGGGGAGTGTTATGGGATGTCGTTTGTCTACAGCGGCAACTTTATTGCTGAGACGGAAGTAGATCAGATTAATCAGACAAGATTTACCATGGGTATCCATCCCGATGGATTCCGGTATTTGTTGGAAGCCAAAGAGGCGTTTGTTGCTCCGGAAGTGATCTTTTCTTACAGCAGCAAAGGCTTTGGAACTCTTTCACAGAATTTCCATGATCTGTACAGAAATCATTTAATCAGAAGCACATTCAAAAACAAGAGACGTCCGGTACTGATCAATAATTGGGAAGCGACAGAGTTTGATTTTACAGAAAAGGAACTGGTATCACTGGCGGTCAGTGCAAAGGAACTGGGAATCGAATTATTTGTCATGGATGACGGCTGGTTTGGAAGCAGGAATCATGACAAAAGCGGACTTGGAGATTGGTTTGCCAATCGGGAAAAGCTTCCTTCAGGTGTAAAGGGGTTTGCCGAGAAAATCCATAAGTTGGGCATGATGTTCGGAATATGGATAGAACCGGAAATGGTGAATGAAGACAGTGAATTGTATCGGAAGCATCCCCAATGGTGTCTTAAGATACCGGGACGTCTTCCGAATCTGGAACGATGCCAGATGGTTCTGGATATGACGCGAAAAGATGTCAGAGACTATCTGTTTGAAGCAGTTAGTAAAGTTCTGGATGAATCACATGCTGAATATGTGAAATGGGATATGAATCGGAATCTGTCTGATGTATGGTCTGCTGATCTGCCAGGGGAGCGGCAGGGAGAAGTTTATCATAGATACGTACTGGGTGTATATGAACTGATTGAAAGATTCACATCTAAGTATCCGGATATCCTGTGGGAGGGCTGTTCCGGAGGCGGAGGCAGATTTGATGCGGGGATTTTGTATTATATGCCGCAGAGCTGGTGCAGTGATAACACAGATGCAATCGAACGGATCACGATCCAATATGGAACTTCGTTTGGATATCCCATAAGCTGTGTCGGGGCTCATGTATCTGTCAGCCCGAACCAGCAGACAGGGAGAGAGACCTCCATTGAGACAAGAGCAGCCGTGGCTATGGCGGGTACCTTCGGCTATGAGTTGGATGTGCGGAAGCTAAATGAAGAGGAACGGGAAAAAGTTAAAGAACAGATTGTCTTTTTTAAGAAATACTATGATCTGATCCATGAGGGAGATTACTATCGACTGACTGAGGTAGGAAAAAGAACCGATCTCGCAGCATGGCAGTTTGTTTCAAAAGACAAAAGCGAATCCCTGATCTGCACTGTAATGCTGCAGGCAAAAGCAAATCCGCCGTTCCTGCGCCTGAGGGTACGGGGATTGAAAGAGGAGTCTCTTTATCACATGGAAGGGACAGAGACATTTTATAAGGGTAGTGCATTGATGCATGCAGGGATCAATCTGCCTGTTGTGTATGGTGACTATCAAAATGTAAACTTTGTATTTCAAGAAGTATTATCTTGACATCAGCAAATCAATACCCACATGAATAAAGCACAAAACACCAAAAGAAGCAACTTTCATGCTTCTTTCAGTGTTTTGTGCTGTCCTGATGATACAGACAATACATAAATTAGGTTGAATTATTTACAATACTTCGTTGATTACATAATACCCAAATAAGATGGGATCTTCTTTTTGAAACTACCGCAGTTACTCCAAAAAGTAAGTTTCTTTTATGATGTTGTGAATATCACTCTCATCTTCATCCTCTATGATCTGGCAGATTCTCTCATGGGCGTCATAGAGCTCTTTTCCGCGCCCGCTCTCAATCATACGGGCTACGGTTGCTTTTCTCATAGCATATGTAAGCATTCTTACAATCGCATTGATCTTCTCCATCAATTCATTATGTCCCATGGCCATCACCGCATCGTGGAAATCATTGTCGGCTTCAAAGGCCTTTTCTACATCGTAATTCTCACGCATACATTCTTCCTTGAACAGGGCTAACTTCTCCTTAATGATCTTTAACCCTTCCATATCGCGTTTCTGAATCGCAAGATGCAGGATTCCCACTTCTGTCGTCTGTCTTAACTCCAGCAAACTGGAATAGTCATCATCTTTACAGAGGATGATTCCATAAATCATAGGATCGATCATACTTTCCGAAAAGCCTTCGCACACAAAGGTTCCTTCCGCTCGTCGTATCTCCAGGACTCCTATGTACACCAGTATCTTAATCGCTTCTCTTACTGTACTTCTTCCTATTCCAAGACTTTCAGCCAGTTCTAGCTCTGTTGGAATCTTATCCCCTGGTCTTAGTTCCTTATTCAGCATTGCCTGCGTCAGACAGTCAATCACTTGCTGAACCATAGACGTACTATTGAGTTTCTTCAGGTAACCCATAACTACTCATCCCCATTTCTGTATTGACAATTTTCCTTCTTTAACTATATCTTTTTGTTATCTTTTTGTCAATATCTTACGTATAACATTTATCATATGACTTAGGGTGCGTTATCGTATATAGGATTATGCTTCGCAAG
>CAMQZX010000232.1 GCA_947039785.1 uncultured Lachnospiraceae bacterium
GCATTAATACTGCTCCAATGATAATAAACCCTTTGATAATATCCTGCGGATAGGACGGCACAGACAGCAGATTCATGATATTTCCAATCAGAGCCAAAACCAATGCGCCAAAAACTGATTTCAAGACGGAGCCGCTTCCTCCTGACAGGCTGGCTCCACCAATTACACATGCAGTGATCGCATCCAATTCCTGACCCTCACCAATTGTTGCCGCTCCCGTTACTGTTCTGGATGCCACAAATATTCCAGCAAGAGCTGCCACAAATCCCTGCATTTTTGCACAGGCAACCAAAATACCGCTAAATGCTCCCAAAAGAAGGCCCAAAACCATGGATAGTAAAATAGCAATAATAAAGTTCATATGCATATCCCGAATCATAATTGATGCAAAACAGGCGCCAAATGCCATAATAGAGCCAACCGAAAGGTCAATTCCACCTGTCAGAATTACAAACAACGCACCAAGCGCTACACAAATGGGAGCTGCCTGCTGCAAAGCAATGTTCCTTAAATTCATAACTGTGAAAAAGTTTTCTGATAAAACGCAGCAAACAATAAACAGTATGATAAATATAATATAAGTATTATTTTGAATCAAAAATGTTCTTAGATTAAATTTCCTTGTATTCTTATTCTCCATCCTTTAAATCCCCATCGCATACTTAATTAAATTATTTTCATTGAGTTCTTCCTTCTTTAACTGACCAGTTACTTCACCCTGCCGCATAATAACAACCCTGTCACAAATTCCGATGATTTCTGGCATTTCTGAAGAAATAACAATCACTGCAACACCTCTTTCAGCCAAGGTATTAATAATCTTATAGATTTCAGTTTTTGCGCCCACATCGACGCCGCGAGTTGGTTCGTCAAAAACAACACATTTACATTCTGCTGAAATCCACTTTGTACAGCTTCTCTGGGATTTTTAAAGTTTACTTTATTCCCAAAATAAAAGATTTCTCCAGACTCCTTTTTATCAACTCCAAAAATTGCCCGCATGGTTTCTGTTCTTCCAGCCCCAACTAATCCATTAAAACCAAGCACTTCTCCGGAGCGAACTTCAAAGCTTACATTTCTCACCTGTGGTCTTGCATTCAAATTTTTTACACTTAAAACTACATCGCCGGATTATCTTACAGACTATCAAAAAATCGATGAAAGATACTTTTTCTCATTTACATATGACTTGTTTGAAATGATGGTCCACCTCTACTGGGATTTGGAGATTCTCATTGAACAATCCATCTACTTGTACTATAATTATCAATTAAGACAGACTATTGAAAAACTTTGATTATGAACGCCAGAATGAATGGAAATCTTTTCATGATAACAAAGCAAAGGAGGACACAATAATGAAAATTGCAATTTTAAACGGAAGCCCAAGAAAGGGCGGCAACACAGAGATTATGACAGACACCTTTGTCAAAGGTGCAAAGGAGAGCGGCAATGAGGTGACAAAAATCAATCTGGCCGGCAAGAAAATTGCCGGATGTCTGGGATGTCAGTATTGTTTCTCCCACGATGGAGTGTGTGTGCAGAAGGATGATATGACTGATGTTCTGGCTGTGCTGGATACCGTGGATATGGTAGTATTTGCTTCACCAATCTACTGGTTTGATATCACTGCTCAGTTAAAATGTGCCATTGACCGCCTTTATGCAAGGGGCAAAATGGGATTTCATTTTAATAAAACGGCTCTGCTTCTGGACTCTGCTTCTGATGGAGTTTATCAGGCAGCAATGGCTCAGTATAAGAGCACCGTGGCTTATCTTCAATGGGAAGACAAAGGAATTTTTACCATTCCCGGCACTACTGACAAGGGCAGCATAAAGAATCTGGAGAAATTAAATGATGTCTATGAATTTGGAAAATCATTAAGCTGAGAATAAGCCATCACGCAGTGCATCAAATTCCAACCTTAATATCAGCACACTGATTCCTGGATTTTACAAAAGAGACAAGGTCGGCACACCATGCACTGCCGCTCCCTTGTCTCTTTTTTATCAAAATCTCTCCGAAAACAGCCTCTAAGTCTCTCTAGTTTTTGTCTGAGATCCTTATTCTATTCCAAATGTATGCTGTTTCACGTCTCCTCCCTCCCTTATCCCTCGCTTAATCGATAATCTTATTTTTTCAATGATTTCACTGCAAACGCCTTTGCAAGCTGCCGTCGACTTTGTTCCAGCACCGCCGGGCGATCGTCAATGGTAACGGCAAATCTGGGACAGGCTTTTACACAGGCAGGAAGCAATCCCCGCTGCAGAAGTTCAAAACAGCCGTCACATTTTACAGCCTTTTTCTCTTTTGTAAAAACAATCGCCAGAAACGAGCAGACCTTTTCACACTGTCCACAACCTACACAGTCACTATTGTCAAGCTGCATCGTGTTTGTCTCAGCATCCCTGACAAAACAGCCTTTCTTACAAACGGTTGCACAGGGAGCATTTTCACAGTGTAGACAGGCGGCTGTATACCACGTAAGCCGTATCTGTCCCTGTCTGATCTGTTCCCGCCGAAACATGCGTCTTAAGGGTTCCTGGCAGTCAAGATCTGTATCGTGGGTATCCATGCAGGCAGTGACGCAGGCTCCACAGCCCACGCAAAGCTCCGGGTGGAAATTAAACCGTACCGACCGTACCTGTTCTTTAATCATTTTGCTCCCTCCTTTGCCTTCACCTTTGTTATACGACACCGGACACTGCGGTATCCTGGGAAACCTGAAATGGGGTCTAAGTGATTTTCTCCGATAATGCTATTGACATCTGCGTCCTTATAATCCTGATACATAAACACTGCCCCCTGGTCCACCATGTAGGTCAGATTCGCCTTCAGGCAAATGGAACCGTAGGCGCTCTCAAGCACTACATCCTCTTCCTGCCGGATAGATAAATCCCGTGCATCCTTCGGGTTTAAATCCACCATAGGATAAGGTCTGAAATATTTTTTCCAACGGCTGTTCTGGAATCTGGAATGAAATTCATAGGGCAGTCGCCCTCCTGCTGTCAATTGCAGCGGATAAAGGTTCTCATCCTGCTCATCGGCAGACTCTTCATAAGTTGGCAGAGGCGAAAAGCCGTGACGACGCAGAATCTCAGAAGTCAGTTCAAAACGTCCTGTAGGCGTGCGATATCCAAATTCCGTGTTGGCTCCTGGAATATAGGGAAGCTTGCCGGGAATCCGAGCGGCGGCCGAAGTTACTTTTAACTCTGAGAAGGTGACTCCCACCTTGCGCAGCAGATATTTCGTGCATGCTTCATGTCCTTTGCTCAAAACAGAATCCTCCATATCCAGATATCTGGATAATTCACATAAAATATCGGCATCTGACTTAGATTCATATAGGGGCTGAATAACCGGAGACAGATATCTCACAGAAGGAGTATTATAATAATGCCCCATAAAACCTCCCATAAACTGGCTCCTCTCAAAAGAAGTGCATGCCGGAAGCACAATGTCTGCATATTTTGCCGTATCATTCATAAAAATATCCACATCAACGAAGAATTCCACTGAACGAAGGGCTTCAAATAATTTGGTATCTCCCGGGAACATGCGCACATTCATTCCCAGTGCAAATATGGCTTTAATTGGATAGGGCGTCCCCTCCAAAATTTGGCGGGACAGATCCATGGCCTGAAATTCATCAATAATCTCTGACCATACAGGAAAGCGCTCTGACCCGATTTTCGGTTTCGTGTTTTTCGGCCGAACTTCCTGAATAAAGGTCTCGTCTCCCACATCACAGTCGCGGTTCACTTTAGGATTCGCATATTCTGTTGGAATATTTCCGCCCTCCCGGTCATAATTTCCGCTGATTGCAGACAATGCCATCAAAGCCCGGAAGTTTTGCACACCATTTCTATGGTGAGTCAAAGGTGCTGCTCCCTCATGAATGGCAAAATGGGGATTTTCCCCAAGCATTTGCGCTGCCTGCACAAGCTTCTCTTCCTTTTCACCGGTAATCTTGGCAACCCTTTGCAGCGTAAATCCCTGAACATATTCACGATACTCCTCAAAACCATGAACATGTTTTTTTATATAATCATGGTCAATTTTGTCCTGTGCAATCAGATAATTGCCAAAGAACAGAGCCAGCGCTCCGTCTGTTCCTGCCTTAATCTGCAGGTGCAGATCTGCCAACTGGGAAAAAGGGGTGACTCTGGGGTCGATACAAATCACCTTCATTCCCTTCTCCTGCAGTTTTTCAATGGTATCAAAATGATACACACCGCTATAAAAGGGATTAAACCCCCAGGCAAGAAAAAGATCCGTGTTGGCAATATCGGGACGGCTTAAGGAGCCTGCATTTAAGACATCTGCCAAACGTACCGCCTGAAAACAGGAGCTGGACTCCGTGCCGTAATTCAGGGTTCCAAAGGAATGAACAAATCGATGAAACAACGTACGGTACCACTTGGAATACCCGGTGTAAAATGCCACGCTGTCCGCCCCAAACTCTTTTTTATACTGATTCAGATGCTTCGCAATTTCTGTATAGGCCTCCTCCCAAGTAATGGGTTGGAACCTCCCCTCTCCCCGTGCACCTACTCTGCGAAGAGGTGTCTTGATTCTGTCCTCTCGATAAATGTATTCTCGGCTGGCATAGCCCTTCACACACAATTTTCCTCGATTTGGGCATTCTCTGGAGCCTTCCACTTTGACCACACGGCCATCCTCCACCCAGGCATCCACACCGCAGTTATTCAAACATATTTCACATACCGTTTTTTTCACTTCCGGTATTCCCATAATATTCACTCCTCTCCCGTCTGTCTTTCTATGTATATCTCCATTTAATCAGATGTTGTTCCAGCAAACGGATTAACAGATTAATCAGCGTGACCACCACACCAATTAGTACAATTCCGGCGATTACTTTTGTGTAATCTGCGTAATCAGAAAACTTCTTTACAAAATATCCCAGACCGGAGCTGGCGCCTAAAAGCTCTGCTCCTGTCAAACATAAGAACGCCCCCCGCATGGAACCCGGCAGGCTTCCGATTACTCCCGGTATACTGTAAGGTAGAATCACATGGAACAACATGGTGGGTGTGGATACATTCATCACCTTTGCAGACTGAATGATTTTGGGGTCCATGTTTCCCACTCTGGAAGCCATACTCTGAAAAGTGGGCCAGAATACTGCAGAAAAAATCACAAAGATAGATGCTAACCGAAAGGTGGGAAACACCGCTACTACATAAGGAGTGTATACCAACGGAGGTATGGGGCTGATTACATCTGCAATAGGTAATACCGCCTCTCTAAGCCTTGGAATCCAGCCAACGGTCAGACCCAGAAGGATTCCAAAGAAAAAAGCCAGACCCACACCCCACAAAAGCAGCAACAGAGAACTGAAAATCCCCTGTACCATCAATTCTCTCTGAGTCAGAAATACAAAAAAGACATTTTCCGGCGGCGGTACCAATACAGGATGGGCAAATCCTTGTTTACAGACAAACTCCCATACTGCCAGAAACAAAAAGGTGAACGAGGCAATATCCACCGCACTTTTTTTCTTATATTTTTGGTATTTAAAAAGAAATAACAGCTCTGCCAAAAGCAAAACAGCCACAAAAGCCCAGGGTGAATCGATATCCTGCTCTGTGGGCAGCAAAAACACCAGCAAAAGGTCAATCACAAACAAAAGATTGGCTCTGTTTAACAATACGCTCACAAAAACACCTCCTCATTTCCAATTTCACGGGCCACTCGTTCATAGAACAGAGAAATCAGCTCCCGATGTATATTCTGATATTCTTCGTTACCCACCAGATTTTCCCTTTTTCTTGGACTTGGAAAGGTTACCGGAAGGTCGGCTCTGATGCGCCCTGGTTCCATTACCACAATGCGGCTTGCCAGCAAAAGTGCTTCATCCAGGTCATGAGTGACAAATACTACTGTCTTTCCCTCCTCCTTACTGATACGGCTGATCAGCTCCTGAAGCTCCAGACGCAGCTTGGGATCCACTGCACCGAAAGGTTCATCCATCAGAAGAATGTCTGCTTCCATGGCCAGTGCTCTGGCAATGGCCACTCTTTGCTGCATACCGCCTGACATCTGAGCCGGATATTTATCCGCCGCCTGCCCAAGTCCCACATTTTCCAAGTAGGTCCGGGCAAGCTTCTCCCGCTGCGTACCTGTGTATTTGCGCTTACATTGTTTAATTCCAAAAATCACGTTATCTTTGGCTGTCAGCCATGGAAACAGGGAATAATGCTGAAACACAACTGCCCGATCCGCCCCTGGTCCCTTTACTTCCTTTCCATCGATTCTGACAGAGCCTTCTGAAGCCTGATTTAAGCCTTCCAAAAGACTTAAAAGCGTACTTTTCCCGCACCCTGACGGTCCCAGAAGGCAGACAAACTCGCCCTCTTCAATGGAAAGGTCAATTTGCTTCAAAGCTCCAAACTTCTCTTTGTTGTCCACATAGCAAAACGATACGTGTTCGATTTCTATCTTACTCATCAAAGTTTTCCTTCCTGTCACAAGTCACCTGCTGCCTGTATCTGCTTTTCAGTCAGCAGAACTTTCCCTATAAAGTTAAATATTATTATAT
>CAMQZX010000233.1 GCA_947039785.1 uncultured Lachnospiraceae bacterium
GCAAAGAAAAAAGCCTGATTTTATGTGGGTTGTGGCGTTTCGCAAACGCCTAAATAGAATTATTATTATGAGGTGATATATTTATGAGGAAATTTGAAAAATCATTAAAATTGGACAATGTATTGTACGATGTGCGGGGACCTGTAGTGGACGAAGCAAATCGTATGATTGAAAACGGCATGGAAGTGCTGCGGTTGAATATCGGAAATCCGGCAGCTTTTGGATTCAGCGCACCGGAGGAAGTAATTCTGGACATGATGAGTTCCATTCGGGGAAGCCAGGGCTATTCTGATTCTAAAGGAATTTTTTCTGCCAGAAAGGCAATCATGCAATATTGTCAGCTGAAGGGCATTCCCAATGTGGAAATTGGTGATATTTACACCGGGAACGGTGTCAGTGAGCTGATTAACCTTTGTATGCAGGCACTGTTGGATGATGGAGATGAAATCCTGATACCGGCTCCTGACTATCCTCTGTGGACAGGTACTGCCAACCTTTCGGGTGGCAAGGCAGTTCACTACATCTGTGATGAGCAGTCCAACTGGTATCCGGATATCGAAGACATTAAAAAGAAAGTAACCCATAAGACTAAGGCCATTGTCATCATTAACCCAAACAATCCTACAGGAGCGTTATATCCCAAAGAGATTTTGGAACAGATTGTGGAAATTGCAAGAGAACATGAGCTGATTATTTTCTCCGACGAGATTTATGACAGACTGGTGTTCGACGGCAAGGAGCATATCTCCATCGCGTCTCTGGCTCCTGATTTATTCTGCGTGACTTTCAGCGGATTGTCAAAATCCCATATGATTGCAGGCTTCCGCGTGGGCTGGATGGTATTAAGCGGAGACAAGTCCAAGGCAAAAGGATACATTGAGGGCATAAATATGCTGTCTTCTATGCGTCTTTGTTCTAATGTTCCGGCACAGGCCATTATTCAGACCTGCCTTGGTGGTTATCAGAGTGTGAAGGATTACATCAAGCCGGGCGGCAGAGTATATGAGCAGAGAGAGTTTATTTATAAAGCGTTGAAGGACATTCCGGGAATTAGTGTGGTGAAGCCTCAGGCAGCGTTTTACATTTTCCCAAAGATCGACACGAAGAAATTCAATATTCTGGATGATGAACAGTTTGTTTTGGATTTCCTGAAGGAGAAGCGGGTGCTGCTTGTCCATGGAAAAGGCTTTAACTGGCATGAGCCGGATCACTTCCGTATTGTGTATCTTCCGGCAGTACCTGAACTAAAAGATGCAACAAATAAGCTGCAGGACTTCTTGAGTCATTACAGACAGAAATAGTTATGGCGGAGAGATATGAGAGGGCTCGTTCAGACTGGAAGTACTATGGGCGGGGAATCTTGCCGTTGGGAATTTATGTTCTCCTGTGGGGCGGGATTCTCCGTCTTCCCATTTGCCCTATGGTATATATAACAGGACTTCCCTGCCCTGCCTGTGGAATGACAAGGGCGGCAATGCTGTTTGTGAGAGGAGAGTTTCTGGCGTGCTGGGAAATGCATCCGTTTTTCTATGGGGTGTTGGCGCTGGTGTTATTGGCAATTGTTTTTCGGTATCTTCTTTTGAAGGATATGAATTGGATGAAGTATTTAGTGGCAGCAGTGGCTGTTGCGGCAATAGTTTACTATGTATATCGTATGTATGTGTATTTTCCTGTAAAGGAGCCTATGATATATGAAAAGCAGTCTCTGGCAGGTGTTTTTTGGCAAAAGATAAAGAAGTTGCAAGTTTTTCAATAATATGTTAAAATTAACGAGTGGTTCGAAAAATTTAATGTGTCAGTTTTGGCATATGGGACAATTTTTACGGAGGATTACGTCATGGATGATGGATATAATCATATGAATCAACAGAATTATAACTACGGTGAGTATCACCAGGAACCGGATTTGGAACCTGTCATGTCCGTTGGTCAGTGGCTAATCACATCTCTTATTATGTCTATTCCCTGTATAAATATTGTCATGCTTTTTGTCTGGGGGTTCGGCGATGGTAATCGGAACCGGGCTAATTACTGTAAGGCATCGTTAATTCTATGGATTATCGGTCTTGCGTTGTCTTTCCTTGTGATGGCTTTGGCGGGGGTGGGTGCTACTTTGGGACTTTCCTCGGTATAGGATTGACAGGAACGCTCTGTTTGGATTACATTTGTATACTATGATAAGAAAGCAGCTACTTTGTCCCTGGGCAATTTGCCTTAGGATGAGGTAGCTCTTTTAACAAAGAAAGGAGAGATGCTATGTCAGGATTTAACATGAAAGTAACACCGGAAATTGAAAAATTGACAGATATCTGTTATTCCAATAGTCAGATTGACGTGGATTTATATGGTAAGTACGATGTGAAGAGAGGCCTTCGTGATCTGAATGGTAAAGGAGTGCTGGCAGGACTCACAAGAGTGTCAAATGTTATGGCATACAAAGAGATTGACGGTCAGAGAATTCCCTGTAAAGGTGAGTTGTACTACCGGGGAATCAGTATCGAAGATCTGACAAAGGGGTTTGTCCAGGAAGACAGGTTTGGCTTTGAGGAAACCACCTATTTGCTTTTGTTTGGAGCATTGCCAACCAATGAGCAGCTGGCTGATTTTCAGAAGCTGCTTGCACAACAGCGATCTTTGCCTCGTAATTTTGTTCGGGATGTCATTATGAAAGCACCAAGCAAAGATATGATGAATACTTTGTCGCGAAGTGTTTTGACTCTATATTCTTATGATAACAATCCAGATGATATATCTTTACCCAATGTTTTACGTCAGTGTCTGAATTTGATCAGTATATTCCCAATGCTTTCTGTGTATGGCTATCAGGCCTATAATCATTATATTAAAGGCAAAAGTTTATACATTCACAATCCAGCGAAGGATTTATCCACTGCAGAAAACATTTTACGTATGTTAAGGCCAAACAAGAAATATACCAGGCTGGAGGCAACGATTCTGGACCTTGCGCTTGTACTTCATATGGAACACGGCGGAGGTAATAACTCTACATTTACCACACATGTGGTATCTTCATCTGGTACCGACACCTATTCTGCTGTGGCGGCTGCACTGGGCTCCCTGAAAGGACCAAAGCATGGCGGTGCCAACATCAAGGTAGTAAAAATGTTTAATGACATGAAGAAGGAAATCAAGGATGTCAACGACGAAGAAGCCATTGAGGATTATCTGGTTCGGCTGCTTCACAAGGAAGCCTTTGACAAGGCTGGATTGATTTATGGTATGGGACATGCAATCTATTCGGTATCTGACCCAAGAGCACAGGTGTTCAAAGGCTTTGTGGAAAAGCTGGCGAAGGAAAAAGGAAGAGAGAGGGACTACCAGCTGTATCACACTGTGGAGCGACTGGCACCGGAAATAATCGGAAGAGAGCGCCATATTTACAAAGGTGTAAGTGCCAACGTGGACTTTTACAGTGGATTTGTATACAGTATGTTGGATCTTCCCCTTGAGCTGTATACACCGATGTTCGCCATTGCCCGTATTGTGGGATGGAGTGCACACCGTATGGAAGAGCTGATCAACATGAATAAGATTATTCGTCCGGCTTATATGAACGTACAGGATTCTCTGGAGTACTGTCCGTTGGAAGAAAGATAGATTATGACTATTGAGAAAAGACAGGTGAGAACATGACAAACAAAAATTTGGGTTTAGTCTTAGAGGGAGGTGCTACCCGCGGCGTGTTTACTGCGGGGGTACTGGACTATATCATGGAGCAGGGCTTTTATGAATTTCCGTATGTGGCAGGTGTGTCTGCGGGAGCATGTAATGCAGTGGACTATGTGTCCAGACAGATTGGAAGAACCAGGGATTGTACCATTCATAAAGATAAGTCCCAGGGCTTTATCAGTTTGAAGACTGCCATCAAAAAGAAAAGCCTGTTTGATATGGATATGCTGTTTGACCGATATCCCAATGAGTTGTATCCTTTTGACTACGATACGTATTTTCAATCAGAGGTGCAGTGCGAGCTGGTGGTGACTAACTGCATTACAGGATGTGCGGAATATCTTGGAGAACGCAGTAACAGAGAGCGTCTGATGAAAATTTGCAGGGCTTCCAGCAGCATTCCTCTGGCCAGCCCCATGGTGAAGATTGATGGGATGCCCTATCTTGACGGTGGGCTGGCAGATTCAATCCCGATTATCCGTTCCCTGAAAACAGGGCACACAAAAAACGTGATCGTTTTAACCAGAAACAAAGGATATCGCAAGAAGGCACCGAAAAAGAGCAGGGCATTGTATCAGACGGCTTACCGGGACTATCCCAATCTGGTAAAGACCATCTTAAATCGCTATCACGTGTATAATAAGACTCTGAGTTATATTGAAAAATGGGAGCGGGAGGGCAAGGTTTTTGTGATCCGTCCGGAAGTTCCCGAAGTATCCAGAACAGAACAAGATTATGATGCGCTGATGGCTTTTTATCAGCATGGATATGACAGCATGGAAGATAAGTTTGAGGCCATGCTGGAATTTTTGGGCAGATAGCTGTGTTTGTACAGCAGAGTTTGCGTATTGAAATAGAGAGTGGAAAGTAGAGGAAGAATTTTGAGTACGAAAGAAAGTAAGATACGTTTTCTGGCAAATATTGGATTGCTGGGAACTGCGATTATCTGGGGGTTTGCTTTTGTTGTAGTGAAAAATTCACTGGATTTGATCCCGCCCACTTGGATGTTGGCATTTCGTTTTACCATTGCATCAGTGGTGCTGGGACTCATTTTTATAAAACGGATGTGTACAGTAAATCGTGAGATTCTGATTCAGGGAGCCGTTTTAGGAGTATTTCTTTTTTTGAGTTATTTATTTCAAACCATAGGGTGTCAATATACCACAGCAGGTAAAAACGCATTTTTGACTACCATTTATGTGATTCTTGTGCCGTTTCTTTATTGGATTATCAGCAAAAGCCCACCGGATGCGTATTGTATGGTGGCTGCCGTTTTAGCTCTTGTGGGGATTGGATTGTTGTCGCTTCAGGGGGATATGACCATGAATGTGGGCGATGTTTTGACACTGATCTGTGGATTGGGCTACGCTCTTCATATGATTTATATTGACCGGTATACAAAGATTCATGATCCAGTGATTCTGACAGTGTTGCAGCTTGGGTTTGCAGCCATTTTCTCCTGGATTCTGGCACCGTTTCTGGACGGGGGCTTTCCGGCAGGGGCTTTTGAACCAAGCATTGTAGCAGGAATGCTGTATCTGGGACTTCTAAGTACCATGTTGGCGTTCCTTCTGCAAAATGTTTGTCAGAAATATACTACTCCCAACGCCGCCTCTCTTTTGTTGTCCATGGAGTCGGTGTTTGGCGTGCTGTTTTCTGTGCTGTTTTTGGGGGAACGTATGACACCGCGAATGATTATGGGATGCGTGTTGTTGTTTATTGCCGTAATTTTGGCGGAGACGAAGCTGTCTTTCCTGCCGGGTTTCAAAAAAAGAGAGGATATCTGAGATGTTTAGTTGCTTTTTTCCCGATGAATGTGTAGAATCTACTTATAAGATAAATTTTGAGAAGCTTTATGAGGAGGGGTATCGTGGATTGATTTTTGACATCGATAATACCCTGGTTCCTCATGGGGCCCCGGCAGATGACAGAGCCATTGCTTTGTTTAAGCGATTGAAAAAGCTTGGATTTGAGTGCTGTCTTCTGTCCAATAATCAGTTTGAACGGGTTGATTCCTTCAACCGGAAAGTTCAGGTGCATTTTATTGAGGATGCCCACAAGCCCTCTACCAGAAATTATAGAAGGGCAATGGAGCTGATGCACACGACGGAGAAGAACACCATATTCATTGGGGATCAGTTATTTACGGATGTGTATGGTGCCAAGCGCAGCAAAATCCGTAACATTCTGGTTCAGCCCATTCATCCAAAAGAAGAGATACAAATTGTGTTTAAAAGGTACTTGGAGAAAATTGTGTTGTTTTTTTACAGAAGACAGGAGGGAAAATCGTGAATCACATCGTCGTTATAGGATTTATGGGTTCCGGAAAAACGAGAGTAGGAAAGCAGCTTGCTAAGGACTTGCAATTGAATTTTCTGGATGTGGACAAGAAAATTGCAAAAGACATGAAGATGACCATCTCGGACATTATGAACAAATTTGGAGAGCCGTTTTATCGTGCCCTGGAGACAAAGACCATCAAAGATATGATGGAGGTTCAGGAGAAAACGGTGTTGTCTGTGGGAAGCGGACTTCCCATGCAGGAACAAAATCATAAATATTTAAAGCAGCTGGGAACAATTATTTATCTGAAGGCGTCTGTGGCCACTTTGAAGGAGCGGCTTTCCGGCGATAATACCAGACCGGCATTAAAGGGCAGTAATCTTACCGAAAAGATTACAAAAATGCTGTCCTCCCGTGCTCCGGTTTATGAGTCACTGGCAGATATTACTGTCGTGACCGGGGAAGTGACCTTCCATGAATTGGTGAAAGAAATCGAGAAGAAACTGGAAAACTGTAAAAAAAACAGTTGAAAAATGCACGTATGTATTATAGAATGGCTGTCTCTTATACACATCTG
>CAMQZX010000234.1 GCA_947039785.1 uncultured Lachnospiraceae bacterium
ATCTACACTTCTAGCTTCGTCGGCAGCGTCAGATGTGTATAAGAGACAGATCGCTCAGATACTAATATACGATAATAGGCATTCCAATTTCAATATTATTGTAAATGGTCTCTGCGGCGGCGTATGGTGTGTTGACGCAGCCGTGGGAGCCGTTGGTGAGGTAGATATCGCCTCCAAACTCTGTTCTCCATGTTCCGCAGTCGTGGATTCCCACGTTGCCGTTAAAGGGCATCCAGTAGGTCACATCGCTGGCATAATCCTCACCCTTTAACACTGCGGGAGACTTCTTGGTATCCAGGGCGAACACTCCTGGAGGCGTGGCATTTCCCTTGTTGGGATTTCCTGTTACAATAGGGGTGTCTACCAGAAGGGAACCGTCCTTATAGAAATACATTTTCTGATTGGAGATATCGATCTCCACGTAGGTATCTCCAATGTCGTTAGTGTCTCTGCACACGCCGCTGTAGAGATACACAGGCTCACGGGTTCCGGATTCTCCATTTTGGATGGCCGCCTTTAACTCCTCCACGGTATCTTTCTGCTTGATGACGTAGCCATAGTCGCCGCCTTTGGTGGTGATGGTCTGTCCTGTGGCTGTGATAAACTGCCGCGTTCCGCCGAAGGTATCATATTTATAGGCAAGCTGATAGACAAACTCTGCCATAGCAGCCTCGTCCAGAGAATAATTTCCATCCTCTCCCTTTACCAGCCAGCTCCTAATCAAATCTCCGTCCACCACTTCCTCGCGATCTCCGAAGTCATAGTAAATGGTCACCTGGGTGTATTTGTTCAGAGCCTCGGCTTCCTTCACCAATTCCTTGTCATCTCGGTACACCTGAGGCTTTAAGTAACACTCACTGTCCACAAGATCGATCTTGCTTTCCCCGTGCTCCACGGCAGTCCTGACCACCTCTAAAACCTTTGCTTCATCCAGGGCATTTCCTTCTACCTCAGATACCACATAATAGGTCCCGTCCTTCTCATCCACAAAGGCATCGGTCGGCTCCACCATTCCCTGAAAGCACTTTAAGGCTTTCACAGCCTCTTCCAGCTTTTTTTTGTTATATGTAGTGGCAGCAGACATGGTGTATTTCTTGGGACTTGCCACTGAGGTGAACCAAAGCTTCTTATCCTGCTTCTGAATCAATTCTTCAACGCTGCTATCCTCCACATACTGCAATCCCACATCCTGGGCTGTGAGAGCCTCCTTTTCCTCGTCCATTTCCTGAATAGTCAGAGAATAAGTGGCTATTTTCTCTGCAATCATCTCCTGAACATCTTCCTCGCTCTTAAAGGAACATTTCATTCCATCTAAGTCAGAGCCGGGGAGAAAATGACTGGAAAAGTACCAGGTTCCTGCGAAATAAACTCCCAGAACTAATAGCAACAATACAATGATGATTCCAATGATTATTTTTCTGCTTCTGCTCATGTTTCCCTCCCTGTTGCAAAATGTTTTCTTCTGTTCTTTGATTATAACAGAAGGCCAAACGACTGTATATCAGTCTGAACCATAAATATAAGTATGGGGCTGCCGCTAAACGGCCGCCCCAAGATTTCCTTACGCCTCCTGCAGTAATTTATCAATACTTACTAATTTAACGCTCAGTACGAATACCTGGCAGGCAATTGTCAGCTCTTCTGGTGTAGGGTAAGATGGTGCGATACGGATGTTGCTGTCCCGCGGGTCCTTTCCATATGGGTAAGTCGCTCCTGCACCTGTCATCACAAGACCAGCCTCCTTTGCCTTAGCTACGATTGCCTTGGCGCATCCCTCCAGAGCCTGGAAAGAAATAAAATATCCGCCCAGCGGCTTTGTCCATGTGCCGATTCCAAGACCGGAAAGCTCCTGATCCAAAATCTTAAGCACTGTCTCAAATTTCGGGCGAAGGCTTTCTGCGTATTTCATCATATGAGCCTTAATACCATCCATATTCTTAAAGTAACGAACATGACGAAGCTGATTTACCTTGTCATGGCCAATGGTCTGTACAGTCATATGCTTCTTGGCATCTGCCAGATTCGCAGGTGAAGATGCCAGAAGAGATATACCGCTTCCTGCGAAGCTCACCTTGGAGGTGGAGCCAAACTCAAATACCATATCTGGATTTCCTGCCTTCTCACACTCGGAAATAATGTCCAGAAGCTGCGGTTGATTATCTGCATATAAATCATGTACGCAGTAAGCGTTATCCCAGAAAATTCGGAAATCTTTAGCAGCCGGCTTTAAATTGGCCAATCTGCGTACCACCTCGTCGGAGTACACTACACCGGTAGGGTTGGCGTATTTTGGTACACACCAAATACCCTTCACTGCTTCGTCTTCACTGACCAGCTTCTCTACCATGTCCATATCCGGACCATCCTCCAGAAGAGGTACATTGATCATCTCAATTCCAAAATAAGCAGTTACGCCGAAATGACGGTCATATCCCGGTACGGGGCACAGGAATTTTACTTTGTCTAATTTGCACCAGGGTGTATTTCCCATAATTCCGTGTGTCATCGCTCTGGAAACTGTGTCAAACATGATGTTCAGACTGGAATTGCCGTATACGATCACATTTTCCGGCTTAGTTCCTACCATCTCAGCCATCAATGCTTTCGCTTCCGGGATACCATCCATCAGGCCGTAATTTCTGCAATCCATTCCCGCCTCTGTCTGAAGGACTGACTTGCTGTCTAATACGTCCATCATATCCATTGCCATATCCAACTGATCTGCGGCAGGCTTACCGCGGGACATATCCAACTTTAAGCCCTTTCCTTTCACATCTTCAAACTCAGCCTCTAACTGGCTTTTGAGTTCTTGCAGTTCATCTCTGCTCATTTCACAATAACTTTTCATAACCTTTTCCTCCTAATTATATCCGTAAGCCCGCGGAGCATCCTCCTCAGGATTTGGGCTGCGTCAAAACAACGCCTCCCTGATGTGTTTTTTCTATTTTAGTATGGTCTTTCCTTTATTGTCAAGAAGTTCTTACTATGGTATAGTAGATTTGTCTGTAATTTAACCGTTGACGGGGAAAAACCTGTTTTTCGGTGATAGCAAAGGATACGATATATTCAAATGATAAAGACAACAAAACTTATAATGATAATGGAAAGGTTGAACATACTATGTGGATTGCAAATGGCTGGAAGGATTATGAGGTGATCGATACTTCAAAGGGAGAAAAGCTGGAACGGTGGGGGGACTATCTTCTGGTCCGTCCTGACCCTCAGGTAATCTGGGACACTCCCAAGACCCACAGAGGCTGGAAAAAAATGAACGGACATTACCACAGAAGCTCTAAAGGAGGCGGTGAATGGGAATTTTTCCATCTCCCGGAGCAATGGTCCATTCACTACCGAGACCTCACATTTCATCTGAAGCCCTTTAGCTTCAAACACACCGGCTTGTTCCCGGAGCAGGCCACCAACTGGGACTGGTTCTCAGACAAGATCAAAAACGCCGGACGGCCCATCAAGGTGCTGAACCTCTTCGCCTACACAGGAGGTGCCACCTTAGCCGCCGCTGCTGCCGGAGCATCTGTCACTCACGTAGATGCCTCCAAGGGTATGGTCACCTGGGCCAAGGAAAATGCCGTTGCCTCCGGGTTAAAGGAAGCTCCCATCCGCTGGCTGGTGGATGACTGCGTGAAATTTGTGGAGCGGGAAATCCGCCGTGGCAACCATTACGACGCCATCATCATGGACCCACCTTCCTACGGAAGAGGCCCCAAGGGCGAAATCTGGAAAATAGAAGAGGCGATTTATCCGCTGATTCAGCTTTGCTCCAAGTTACTCAGTGACCAGCCGCTTTTCTTTCTTGTAAATTCCTATACTACAGGACTGGCGCCTGCTGTCCTGACTTATATGCTCTCCACTGCTCTTAAAGAATTTCACGGACATGTGGATTCCCAGGAAATCGGACTTCCTGTCACCAGTACGGGACTGGTTCTGCCCTGCGGAGCATCAGGACGCTGGGAGATTTAATCTCCCGGCTAATCCCGCCTTTCCCCTTCATTCCCATAGCTCTCACAGAATCTGGCAGCAAAGGCCGGCTCCTCATCATGGACATACAAATGAGAAATATCTCCGAAGGAAGTCATTCGAAACTGTGCAATTCCCTCTCTACGCTCCTCTGTCACCACCGTCGTCACAGATGTGGGTGCCGCACAGGTCTGATGCCAGAGAACCATTGGAGATACATTCATCAAATGGCTCAGCAACACACAGCTCAATCCAAAATGACAGAAGAATACAATGATATCGTTGTTGCTTTCTTCTACATGATAATAGCGCCCTTCCCGCACGTAACCATGCTGCTTCAATACTTCATCAAAATTCCGTGTAACCCATTCGTATTCCTGCCGTACTTTTCCCTCTTTCATAATTTCTGTCTGGTGCCACTTCTCATAGGAATAATACCTCTCATCCTGCATCCAGTCCTGAGGCAGCCAATCCCAGGCAATCATTTTCTTTTCCTGCACATCCGGGCGCCAAATCCACACGGAAAACTCCCTCAGCCACTGGCACTCCACTGCACTTCGTTTCATCTTTTTCAATGTGCAGGAAGCTGTATCCCTGGCACGTCCCAGTGGCGACACATAAAACGCTTTCACATCCAATTTGGAAATCTTCTCTGACAGATACTCCGCTTCCCTCCATCCCTTCTCCGTTAAAGAATCAATCTCATAATCCGGATCACCATGTCGTATAATCAATAATTTCATTTCGCTTACCTCACTAAAATTTTCCCTCCAGACATCAGCATATCCCAAAGGAGGGGACTGCTTGTTTCTGCATTCAGTTTCTTTACTTTTAAGGTCTCTTAACCCAGATTTATTATATCATATTTTTCCGTTACTGTTCACTACGTTCCCAGCAACACGCTGCGCGATGCACAGAAATGATGCATGTTGCATCATTTCGCGCTGCATGTCTCGGGATTTTGGTGCCATCAGCCCCAAAACACCTCGCGGGACAGTGGTGCATGAACAGTAACATTTTTCCATGACACAAGCTGAAAAATATGATTATTACTTGTAAAAAGGAGTCAATTATACTACAATTATCTTATAACCCTGTTCTAAATTAAGAACGAAACCCAAACTACTATTTTTATAAGTGAGGAAAACAAAATGGATAATGTATTATTTACAGAAGCCAAAACCGCCGACGTTTTGTCAAAGGAATTAATCTCCTTCCTTCTGGAGACTATGGACTACAGCAGCCTTGGCTTTATCAACGATGCAATCGAGATATTAAAGGTTTTGAGAATCCGTATTGAACGTGGGGATAAAATCACTGACGCAGTATCCCACAAAGTCTATAATATGAAGGAGTTCAAAGCTTTCGTCAAAGAACATTTCTCCTCCTATATTTACAATCAGGTATTCCAGACTTCCAGAAAGGAAGAGAAAGTCTACTTCAGACTGGAAGCATGTGAGAACGGTTATGAACTGGTTCTTTCTGATAAAGACAACAAGGTTTACAAATGGATCTCCAGCTTGAACGAAAAATTCTCACTGGTCTTCATGCGCGCTACGAATATTGTATATTTAAAAAATATAAAAAGCGATACATATATCCCATTTATATCTGAAAATGGAAAATACTGCAAATATGATGAATCCATTGGTAAGCTGGTAGAATTACCATAACAAAGAATATCAAACTGGCTTTAAGCTGCAAAGAGATGCTAAAGAATGGGAACGCTCATTCCTAGAACGGCAGCAGGATACGCCTGATATGACATTTCAGGCCTTATATGAAATTTATATCAAAGACATGAGTCACCGTCTCCGCTAAAACAGCATAGATGGAAAGAAAAACGTATTCAAAAATAGAATACTGCCTTATTTTAAAGACAAGCCTGTAAATGCCATTACACCTAAAAAATAGTTCCAAAACACAAAAAAAAATAAGGGCGTACCACAATGGGAACGTCCTATTTTACTATATTCTTTAATTACTCAATAATTGTAGCAACACGGCCTGATTCAACAGTACGTCCACCTTCACGGATTTTGAGATTGTAATATCTCGTGATAAATGGTCGTTTTCTGCGGCTTTATTTTCTCAAATGTTCTATTTTGTGCAGAAAATATGTGGTTTTGAAAAATTTTGGAGCCAAAATGTAGCCACTTTTCATAAAGAGTCCATTACCATAAAATGAAATAATCTATTGCAGACTTGCTCATCTATTGCTATACTCATTACATGGGTGCTACCATTCACGGTAGGCGGTTAGTCCTTCTACGGAGGGACTGTGACCCTCCGATTACATAGAAACCCGCAAGGGAATCAACGGAAAGGAGGGCTAAGCCATATGAGTATTATTGACCTCATTGCAGTTGTGAGCTTCGGCTTAACCTGCTTTGGAATCGGATATACCTTTGGTAAGGATATTAACAAGCCACAAAAATAGCCGCCCCGGTCTGCTAAACTAGGCGGCAATTTTTGTCAAACCATTTTATCGGACTAACCGTCTATCGGTAGCACTCTTTCTATAATTATATTAACACTGTATGATGAA
>CAMQZX010000235.1 GCA_947039785.1 uncultured Lachnospiraceae bacterium
CAATTAGAGATCTTTCGCCAGCTGACAAAAAAGTGGCTGATTATTTAATTGATAAATTAAAAGTAATGGAATAGAAGTAATAGGCAATTTAGAGGATTCTTAGATGCATATTTGAGAAAAGTGAATAAAAGAGAAAAATTCAAACCTGGTGTTACATAAATGATAGGGGACTCATCTATGTAGCACCAGGTTTGAGATTATATATAATAGGAAGAAACTGCTTCATATTAGAGTATGAGCGGTTTCTTCCTTACAACAAGGGGAGTGTTATCTATAAGAGATATTATTAGTATTTTTCAAAGGACACAGTATCATTCAGCGGCTTTCTGGTCTGTGAATGACGGTCAGATGCTAACTCCTTGTCGGCACTGTATCCGATTGTTAGAATATTGACCGGAATAAGTTCTTTGGGGAGGTCAAATGCCTTACGAATAGCTTCCGGATCGAAATAGGTAATCCAGCAGGTTCCCAGGCCCAGATCGGTTGCAGTCAACATCATGTGGTCAGTGACGATAGATGCGTCAATATCAACCATGTTTTTACCGTCATAAGGGCGGGTCCAGACGCTGTTTAAATCAGCGCAAACAAGCATAACCAGCGGTGCACCATAAGTATTAGCGCCGGCGCTAAATTTTTTCAGATTGTTTGGGTCCTGAACCACAAGGATTTTCTGTGGCTGCATATTGGCAGCAGTGGGGGCGCAGTGGGCGGCATCTAAAATCGCATCAAGCTTTTCCTGTTCCACGGGTTTATTTTCATATTTACGAACAGAAAATCTCTTTTTAATAATGTCTAAAGTATTCATCTATAGACTCCTTTCAAATATTTATTTTTCTAAACAGCAGCCTCATATGTTCTTCCGACAGGCATTGAAGTCACCGTTAAGTTATGATATGATTATAACATCAATTATCTTCCTGACAAGTACGCACTTAAAAGTGCAATAATATGAAGAAAGTTAAGTCCTATATAAAAGATACTATAAGGAGGTTAGCAGTATGAGCACATGTACGAGTGAGTATAGATGCCCTGTTGAGGCAACATTAGAATTGATTGGGGGAAAATATAAAACTTTAATTTTGTGGCATCTCGTTGGAAAGACCTTACGTTTTGGAGAAATAAGTGCCTTAATTCCGCAGGCAACTCCTAAGATGCTGACGCAACAATTACGTTTATTAGAAGAGGACGGTTTGGTAAATCGTGTGGTATATCCAGTAGTACCTCCAAAGGTTGAATATAGTCTGACAGAGTTTGGAAAAACCATTATTCCGATTCTGGATGTGATGTGTGACTGGGGAGCGGAATATTTAAAAAATAAGTAATTGGGTTATAGAAGAAGAGTATAGGGAGCGATATTAAACATATCCCCTGTGCTCTTTTTTTATGTGTTTTTTCGTAGATTAGACAAAAAAATCGTAGAAACGACAAACCCCCTTGATAAAGGAATGTCAATGGCTTTATAATCCGTGACAAATTAAAACAGGGAGGTGACTACAATTTTTCAATAACAAAATAGTGTTAATTTGAGCTAGATACATAAAAATTGTAAGTTAATCAGGAGGTATAATGTGATAGTAAAAGAAAAAGATATGGAAATACAGGTGAGATCGGAACTAAAAGGTGGTCGTGGTGACATTCATTTCCTTAATTGCTTAGACAAACAAATAATTCCAAACTGCAGGCTTTTGTCATATATGACCGTTCCACCGGGGTGTAGCATAGGTGAACATGAACATGTGAAAGAGACAGAGTGCTATGTTATAAGGTCTGGAAAAGGTACTGCCATTGATAATGGTAAAGAAATTGAGATTCAGGCGGGTGATGTGGTCATTACTGGTGATGGTGAGCATCATAGTGTAATCAATACAGGTGATGAAGCACTGGAGATTCTAGCATTTATCATAATGGGGTGAGGAGGATACTTATGAAGACAGAAAAGGAAAAAATGCTTGCAAATGAGCTTTATAATCATAAAGATGCAGAGCTGACAAAAGAGCGAAATCATGCCTATGAATTGACTTTAAGATATAATCAGACAAAGGACGATGAGTCCGAACTTCGTTCTTCCATTTTACAAGAACTGTGTGGGAAATTGGGGGAGAATGTAGTCATAAAACCTCCGTTTCAGTGCGATTATGGATACAATCTTATCCTGGGCGATAACGTATTTATGAATTATGGGTGTGCAATATTAGATTGTAATGTTGTTGAGATAGGTAACAATGTATTGCTTGCGCCTAATGTCCAGATATATGCAGCATACCATCCAACAGACTATAAAGTGCGGTTAGAAGATTTGGAATATGCTGACAGGATAAAAATTGGTGATAATAGCTGGATTGGAGGGGGAAGTATTATCCTTAATGGGGTCACAATAGGGAAAAACGTGGTGATTGGAGCTGGAAGCGTTGTCACCAAAGATATACCAGATAATACAATAGCTGTAGGCAACCCTTGTAAGGTGATTAAGAAGATTGAGCCTAAGAGTGAAAAAGGTAAGAAACTAAAATTCACCGATTTTGCTCATATCAATATTGTGGTTGATGACATTGATACGGGTATTCAATATTACCGTGAATTGTTAGAAGCAGTACCGATACAGATTTTTAGGAATTTTAAAAACATAGGTTTTGCAAAAGCTGCAGGTTTTCTTGAAGATGCCGAGGATATCAGCCTCTCTATTGCTTTTTTAGAAATACCTGGAACAAAGCTGACCTTAGAATTGATGCAATACCTGGAGCCAGCGACTGTAAACGCACAGCATATAGAGGACGTAAATAATATTAATGGGGTACGTCATGTTGCCCTGGAGATTAATAATATCGAAGAAGCATTCGAGTATATTAAATCCTTGCCAGATATAAAATTAATCAATCCATCAGATTCCTACAGACCATACAAGATTGATGACATCACACCTGAACAGGTAAGATTCTTTGATACGGAAAAAGAGAATAACTTGGATGCAAAGCGTGAAGTGTGTGAAACGATAGGAAATACATATTATTTCTACTTTCTTGATAAGTATGGTGTTCAGTGGGAATTTGAACAAGGACACGCTTATTAAGAATTAGGAAAGGAGCACACTATGAAAAAATATAAGGCAATAGCAATGGACTTAGATGATACTTTGTTGACCACCGATTTAAAAATTGCAGAGCAGACAAAAAATACTCTTATGCAGTGCCAACAAGATGGTATTCATATTATACTGGCCTCTGGCAGACCGATATATGCAATAGAAAAGTATGCGGAGGAATTGGAACTGAAAAAATATGGAGGGTTTATCGTTGGTTTTAATGGGGCAATGGTAAAGGATTGTAAGACAAATAGGATTATCCTGCAGAAGAATTTACCAATGAGTTGTATACGCAACTTGTATGATCTAAGCAGAGAAAATGATGTATTCATTCATACATATGTTGGAAACGAGATTATCACACCTAAGAATAATCAGTATACAGAGATCGAGGGGAAAATAACGGGGATGCCAATTCGTGAGGTTACGGATTTTGTTAAAGCAATAGATCAGGAGGTTGTTAAAGTTCTTATGCTGGCTGATCCGGACTACCTGCGTGAAGTGTACGGAAAGCTGAATGATAATCTGGGAAATAAGTTCAGTTTGACGATTTCTAAGCCATATTTCCTTGAAATAATGGACAAAGGCATAGAGAAAAGTGCTGCACTAACCTTTTTATGTCATAAATTGAATATTAATAAAGAGGAACTAATTGCATTTGGTGATAGTTACAATGACCTCTCGATGATTTCTTATGCAGGATTGGGAATTGCCATGGGAAATGCACAAAATGACGTGAAGAAGCAGTCTGACTATGTTACAGATGGAAACGATAAGGATGGGATAGCAAATGCTTTGATGCGGTTTATTTTTAAAGATATACCTTATCCCCAGAGCGCTTGAATATTTGGCTGTTATTAAAAGGTGCATTGCTATAAAAAATATAGTAATGCACTTTTGATATAGTTGCTTACAAAAAAGTGCAGTATTTCTAATAGTGGCTGCCTAAACTATAATTGTTTTGAAAGGACGTGATTTTATGAATAATATGGAACTTGGACCAATAAGACCGCCTTCAGAGGCGGAAAGTATGATGTTAAGAGTAACAAGGGGGTGCCACTGGAATAAATGCTATTTTTGTGATTTATATAAGCAATATAAATTTTCAAGAAGAGGTATTGAAGAGATTGAGGCGGATCTAATAGAAGCCGCAGCATCTCCTTTTTCTAAACGATATACAACATGTTTTTTGCAGGATGGAGATGCCTTTGTTTTAAAGACAGAATATTTAGTGCAAATTCTATCAGCCATACATAAGTATTTGCCAAATATAAAAAATGTAACAACGTATTCTCGAGCTGATAGTATTGCAAGAAAAAGCTCGAATGAGTTGAAACAGCTGAAAGAGGCAGGAATCACACACTTATACTGTGGAATGGAAACTGGCTCTGATACTATTTTGAGTATGATTAATAAAGGATTTGATTCTGAAATTGTTGTGGAAGGAGGATGCAAGGCTAAAGAGGTGGGATTTGTTTTATCTGAATTTACCCTTTTTGGAATTGGAGGACGTGAACTGGCGGAGGAAAATGCGGTTGAAACAGCAAGAGTTTTAAACATAATTAAGCCTGATTACATTAGGGTACATGCTACTGGGTTGAAACCATCATCACAAATGTGGAAGTATGTGACTAATAAGGAATTGACCCTACAAACAGAAGAAGAGATTGTGGAAGAACAAAAATTGCTTTTGCAACGGTTGAATACTATGAACAGTTATTATATGAATGAGCATATTGTTAATTTACTGCTGGAAGTGCGCGGAAATTTACAAAGAGAAAAGGAGAAAATGCTGCGAATTGTAGATGAGTATCTGGACTTACCACAAGCTGAAAAAGAGTTGTTCAATATAGGGAGGCGTTTAAACATTATGTTTACCCTGAATGATCTGCAAAATAAATCAAAGAGGGAACAATCACTGGCAGGTCTGAACAAAATTAGAAGCAATAACCCTAAGCTGGATCTGGCATATATATGCAATTATGTGAGACAAACACAAATATAAGAAAATGGCTGCCCATAGGACCGGGCAGCCATTTCTCATATTAGGTCAAATCGTTTTTCAATATACTTGTTATATGTAGCTTTAAATTCCACTGTTCGTTTCTGGGCAAGAGGTATAATCGCGCCGGAACTCATATAAATATCAAATCCCTTTATATATTTCAAATGTCTTAAATTCACTAAAAAGCTTTTATGCGGACATTCAAAATTATATGGTTTGAATTTTTGTGTGAGTTCTTTCATGGTATAGCGACCAATGTAAATATATTCCCCCTGTGTTGTAGAGATTACTATCTTCCGGTCACAGCGCTCAAAATAATATATTTTTGCTGGTTTAATATTTAAGGTTTCAAAAGGCGTGCGCAGAGCCACTGTGGTTTCCACAGAGGTATGGGTTAGATAGTAAACCGCATCGTCCAGAGTGTGGAAAAAATTCTTTTCACATATTGGAAGAGAGATAAAGTCAAATGCATGAAACTGAAATGCATATCTGTAATCAGGTATATAGGCAACAATAATAATTTTGCATTTTGAATTATTTAAACAGAATTTACGTAGCATTTCTATCTGACTTGAAGAATCTATGCATATAAAAGCTATATCTACTTTGCATATGAGCGATAATTGGCAATCTGAGTTGGAAAGATTGCAAATATTGAAGTTAATATCTCTCATGCGTATATATTTGTCTAAAAGTTTGAGTATCTGATCACTGATGGACAACCCAGTATCATATATTGCTATTTTCATGTACTCTCACCCCCCGTAAATATAAATCCTTGTTTTCAGTCTAGCATAGAATTAAGACAAACGCTCTGACTCGTAAAAAATACAGACTATTACGAAGACTTTAAAGGTTAAATGCCAGGACAAAGTAAAAATACAAACTTCGTCTTGGCATTTAAGAAGTGACTTACGTTTTTTCCGTAGCTGAAACAATACGATTGAGAACACTTAATAACAGTATCAAATCCTCATCATTTAGTTTTTTGATGTATTGATTTATTTTGTGTATAAGTGTTGGATTATTTAACTCACTGTCAAAAAATTCACTTGGTGTAAGTTCGAAGTAATTGCATATATCAAAAAATGCCTCCATAGACGGCAAATTTTTTCCGGATGTGATTGAATGTAGATAACCCTGGCTGCGGCCTAAATCTAAGCTCACTTGATATTCTGACAGACCCTTCGTATTCAGCAATGACAGTAAGCGTATCCTTAGCAATTCGTTATACATAGATTTTCCTCCTCAACTATATACTAATATATTTGAAATCTGTCTCTTATACACATCTCCGAGCCCACG
>CAMQZX010000236.1 GCA_947039785.1 uncultured Lachnospiraceae bacterium
TTTTATAGTATGAATTGTTTATATCAATAGTTTCTCCCTGTAGCTATATTATATGGCTCCTTTCCTCTTTTTTCAATATCGGCAAAGTCTTTAGAAAAGCCTTTCAGGTTTTGGAAGAGTTGCATAAAAATTTCCAAGTTTGAGCAAAATGTTTTTAGGCACTTTGTCGTATCTTTGAAAATACTTTCATAATGATAAATTCTGTTGAAATTGTTTTTCAAACAAGCTATACTGACGTCAGACAGCTAGGAAAACACACAAACACGAGTACATGCATGGCTCAAAAAAAGGAAAGGAATTCACAACGTCATATGAACGAAAAAGTAAAACAGATTGAAAAGAAACTTATTGTATCCTGTCAGGCACTGCCTCACGAACCACTCCACTCTTCCTTGATCATGGGCAGAATGGCACTGGCAGCCAAGGAAGGCGGCGCTCTGGGAATTCGTGCAAACACCAAAGAGGATATCGCTGAAATTCAAAAGAATGTAGATCTTCCTATTATTGGTATTGTGAAACGGGACTACGATGACAGCGCTGTATACATCACCCCTACCATGAAAGAAGTAGAGGAGCTTATGGAAGTGAATCCTGAAATCATCGCTTTAGATGCTACTGGTGCAGCCCGCCCCGGCAATGTATCTTTGGATGACTTCTTCAAAGAGTGCAAAGCAAAATATCCAAATCAACTCTGGATGGCTGACTGCTCTACCGTTGAGGAAGCACTTCATGCCGATGAGCTTGGCTTTGATTTTATAGGAACTACTATGGTTGGATACACTCCGCAGAGTAAAGGCGACCGTATTGAAGCCAACGATTTCGAGATTATCCGCACTATTCTTTCCAAAGTATCTCACAAAGTTATCGCTGAGGGAAATATCAACACTCCCCAGAAGGCAAAAAGAGTCATCGAGTTGGGCTGTTACAGTGTAGTTGTGGGTTCCATCATCACAAGGCCGCAGCTTATCACGAAAAGCTTCGCCCAGGAACTGAACTAAAGGCAAACGAAAACACTTGTTTATTACTATCATTCATTTAAATTAAGAAAAGGAGAACAATCATGAGAGACTTAACAAAATACCAGGGAATTATTCCAGCATTTTACGCTTGCTATGACGAAGAAGGCAACATCAGTCCAGAGGCTGTTCGCGCTCTTACTCAGTACCACATTGACAAAGGTGTGAAAGGTGTTTACGTTTGCGGTTCTTCAGGCGAATGCATTTACCAGAGTGTAGAAGAAAGAAAAATCACCTTGGAAAATGTAATGGCAGTTGCCAAAGGCAAATTAACAGTAATCGCTCACGTAGCCTGCAACAATACAAAAGACAGCGTTGAGCTGGCAAAACATGCAGAAAGTCTGGGTGTGGATGCCATCGCAGCAATCCCTCCAATCTACTTCCGTCTGCCGGAATACTCCATCGCAAAATACTGGAACACCATGAGCGAAGCTGCTCCAAACACTGATTTCGTCATCTACAACATTCCTCAGCTTGCCGGTGTTGCACTGACCATGAACCTGTACAAAGAAATGCTGAAAAACCCGAGAGTCATTGGCGTTAAGAACTCATCCATGCCAGTACAGGATATCCAGATGTTCAAGGCAGAAGGCAAGGATGATGTGATCGTATTCAACGGTCCTGATGAGCAGTTTATCAGCGGACGCGTCATCGGTGCAGGCGCTGGAATCGGCGGAACCTACGGCGTAATGCCAGAGCTGTTCCTTAAAATGGACGAGCTGGTAAAAGCCAATCGCTTAGAGGAAGCAAAGGAAGTTCAGTATGCTGCCAACGAAGTTATCTATAAAATGTGTTCCGGACATGGAAATATGTACGCTATGATCAAAGAGATACTGCGCATCAACGAAAATCTGGATCTGGGAAGCGTAAGAGAGCCGCTGGAACCACTGAATGAAGCTGATAAAGAAATTGCAAAAGAAGCTGCAGCTATGGTAAAAGAAGCTGTTGCCGCTTACTGCAAATAAAATACGTACTTGAAGGAGGGAAATCATGCAAGGGTTTACAACAATTGATTTAATCATATTAGTAGTCTATCTGGCAGCCGTTCTGTTTGCGGGTCTGCATTTTTCCAAGAAAGAGATGAAGGGAAAAGAGTTCTTCCATGGTGACGGTACTATTCCCTGGTGGGTTACCAGTGTATCCATCTTCGCAACCTTATTAAGCCCCATTTCATTCCTGTCTCTGGCAGGTAACTCCTATGCGGGAACCTGGATTATGTGGTTTGCACAGTTGGGTATGATCGTGGCAATCCCCATCACCATCAAATTCTTCCTTCCAATTTACAGTAAATTGGAAATTGACACTGCATACCACTATCTGGAAATCCGTTTCCAGAGCAAAGGCCTTCGTGTTCTTGGTGCTGTCATGTTTATCGTTTACCAGATTGGCCGTATGTCTATCATCATGTACCTTCCATCCATGGTACTGTCCAATCTGACTGGAATCAACGTCAACATCTTAATCATCGTAATGGGTATTATTGCAATTATCTACTCTTACACAGGCGGTCTGAAATCTGTGCTTTGGACAGACTTCATTCAGGGAAGTGTGTTATTAGTTGGTGTTACCTTTGCTTTGATTTACCTGGTTGCACATATTAACGGAGGTTTTGGTGCTTTAGGCGATGCATTTGCAGCAGGCAAATTCCTGGCTGGAGACGAACCGATCTTCTCTGCAAGCGTTATGAAAAACAGTGTATTCCTTCTGATTGTAGGTGCGGGCTTTAACACTTGCTCCTCTTACATTTCCAGCCAGGATATCGTACAGCGTTTTACTACCACCACAGATACAAAACAGTTGAACAAAATGATGCTCACAAACGGTGCTCTGTCTCTGTTCATCGCAACTGTATTTTACTTAATCGGTACTGGTTTATATGTATTCTACGGACAGAATCCGGAACTGGCACAGACCGTACAGCAGGATCAGATTTTCGCATCCTTCATCGCTTACCAGCTTCCTGTGGGTGTTACTGGTATTCTTCTGGCTGCCATTTACGCAGCTTCCCAGTCCACTCTGTCCACAGGTCTGAATTCTGTGGCAACAAGCTGGACGATGGATATTCAGGAACGTCTTTCTAAGAAAGAAATGTCTTTCGAGCAGCAGACAAAGATCGCTCAGTACATCTCCCTTGGTGTTGGTATTGTGGCAATCGTAGTTTCCATGATTCTTGCAAACGGCGAGATCAAATCCGCCTATGAATGGTTTAACGGATTTATGGGACTTGTGTTAGGCGTACTTGGCGGAACCTTCGTACTGGGATGCTTTACCAAGGTTGCAGATACCTTTGGTGCCACTGTAGCATTCATCGTATCTTCCATCGTGATCATCATTGTAAAATACACAATTCCAGAAGTATCCATCTGGTCCTACTCCATCATCACCATTGCACTGTCTCTGATCGTAGGTATTCCAGTTAGCTACTTCCACAGAAAAGCCACTGGAGATACTACCACTCCACCGGAGCACTCTACAATTTATCACAACTAGTCTTTGAACAGAGGGAGTCTTTGGCTCCCTCTCAAAGAAAAACAAAAGGAGAACAACTGCCATGATATTTGGAAATGTAAAGGACTTAAAAAATTATACTTCTTTAGACGCTGCCATTTTAAAATGCTTCGATTATGCAGCCACTCATGATCTGCTTTCTTATGAAAAAGGCAGCCATGAGATTGAAGGAGATGATCTGTTCGTAAACATCGTGGAATACGAAACCACAGCTCCTGAGAATCGTTTCTGGGAAGCTCACAAATATTATCTGGATCTTCATCTGATGCTTCGCGGACCGGAACAGATCGACGTAAACTTTATCCAGAATATGGAGCAGAAGGAATTCGTAGAAAAAGACGACTTCCTTCCTCTGGAGGGCGACGCCAACAGTCATGTGGTGCTGGAACAAGGCGATTTCCTCCTCTGCTATCCTGCCGACGCACACCGTACAGCAGTTGCAGTAGATGGTCCGGCCATCATCAAAAAAGCTATTTTCAAAATCAAAATTGCATAAATGTTTCACGAGGACGGAGGGAAGCAACACTTCCTCCGTCCTTCTCCATTTCAAAAATAAGTACACAACTATGCAGAACTTATGATATACTGTCCTTATTCTCTATATGGATAAATGAGGCGGAAAATCAATTTCGGCACCTGCATCTTTTGAGGCAGATTACATCAAAAACAGCATGATTCAGAAAGGAAACTTATGAAAACCTACATTTGTATTGATATAGGCGGAACGAATATAAAATACGGCACCATCGAGGAGTCCGGCACCATTCTTACCAGCGAAGAAATGCCCACTGAAGCCCATCTGGGAGGGCCCGGCATTCTACAGAAGGTAAAATCTATCATTGAGGGATATCTGACTGCCCTCTCCCCCGCCGGCGTCTGCATCTCTACAGCCGGTGTGGTGGACTGCGAAAAGGGAGAAATCATCCACGCAGCAAGCACGATCCCCAATTTTAAAGGTACTGCTTTTAAAGCTTTCGTGGAGAAACTTTATCATCTGCCCTGTGAGGTAGAAAACGATGTCAACTGCGCTGCCCTGGCAGAGCATTACGCCGGAGCTGCCAAAGGTACGTCCAGCAGCCTTTGTCTCACCATCGGAACAGGTATCGGCGGCGCCATGATCATCAACAACCAGATTCATCACGGATTTTCTTACAGTGGATGTGAAGTGGGCTACATGCATATGATGGGAAGCTGCTTCCAGAAGCTGGGCGCCAGCAGTATTTTGGTGGAAAAGGTTCAGCAGTGGAAAAATAATTTTTCACCGGAAATCAACGGAAAATACATTTTCCAGAAGGCCAAAGAAGGAGATGATATCTGTATCCGCGCCATCGATGAGATGGTGGATGCACTTGGCATGGGAATTGCCAACATCTGCTACATCGTTAATCCTGAAATTGTGGTCTTAGGCGGGGGCGTCATGGCACAGAAAGAATATCTGTATCCTAAAATCCGCGCCAGCATAGACCGCTACCTGATTCCATTTATCAGCCAGAAAACCAAACTGGCCTTCGCCGAAAACCAGAACCAGGCAGGTATGCTGGGAGCATTTTACCATTTTCAGAAAATTCACGGATAAGTTTACCAGGGTAACGATTTAAACGCTGAATGCAAAGCCATGAAAGCCGGCGCTCTCTGAATCGTTACCCCCAATCTACATGAATAGGAGGAAGCCTATGGAACACTATGAGAAAAGTATCATTCCACTAATTGAATCTGTTTACCATACATTCACCCCGTTGGAAAAAACCATCGGTGATTTCTTTATCCATAACACCAACGATATGGACTTCTCATCAAAGCACATATCAGGTCTTCTCTATGTATCCGAGGCTTCCCTTTCCCGGTTTGCAAAAAAATGCGGGTTCCACGGATACCGGGAATTTCTCTACGAGTACAAGCAGAACTTCATCCCCAGCAAAGACAAAATCACTTCTGACTTTACCAAGCTGGTTCTAAACACCTATCAGGAGCTTTTGAACAAAAGCTACTCTCTCATCGACGGTGCCCAGATGGAACGTGTCGCCCGTCTGCTGTCTGAGAAAAAGCGTGTCTACGTCTACGGACGAGGCAGCTCCGGCCAGGTGGCACAGGAGATGAAGCTTCGTTTCATGCGTGTAGGCGTCAACATCGAGGCCATCACCGACAGCCATATTATGAAGATGAACTCTGTTGTTCTGGATTCTGAGTGTCTGGTTATCGGAATCACTGTCAGCGGCCAGACCCAGGAAGTCATGGTTTCCATGAAGGCTGCCAAAATGCGGGAGGCCACCACCATCCTTTTCACCTCCCACCGAAACAAGGAGGCGGCGGAATACTGCGATGACATTCTGCTCATCGCCAGCAAGGAGCACCTGGAAAACGGCCGTGCCATCTCTCCCCAGTTCCCCATCCTGATTATGACCGACATCCTCTATGCCTACTACCTGCAAATGGACAAACTCAGCAAAGAAGCCATGCACGAGTACACCATGCAGACCTTAAATCCGTAAAATTATACTGTGAACAGTAACCGCCCGAGTTACTGTTCACACACCACTATCCCGCGAGGTGTTTTGGGGCTGATGGCACCAAAATCCCGAGACATGCAGCGCGAAATGATGCAATATGCATCATTTCTGTGCATCGCGCAGCGTGTTACTGGGAACGGAGTGAACAGTAACACCGCCCGATTTTTATGATAGGAATTGATCCATTAATCTTTTGACACCTGCCTCTTCTATATGGTATAATAAACTAATCATACATGGTGTGCCCGAGTATTCGGAAAACTGCCGGAAATGGATGTGGATATTTCATTCGCATCTGTTTTCGGTCTGTCTCTTATACACATCTGACGCTGCCGACGAAGCTAGAAGTGTAGA
>CAMQZX010000237.1 GCA_947039785.1 uncultured Lachnospiraceae bacterium
AACGGCTCAATGCTGAGGGCGTATTCCCGGAGATGCTTTATGTCGGCGGAAAGATAGCAGTCAAGGGATTCCGGGGCAGTGTGGCCAAGGGGCTCGCTGATCACAGGACGCGAAATGCCGTTCCCTGCAAGGGCTGATGCCACATAGTGCCGGAACAGGTGTGCCCCCTGCCTTTCACCTTCTCCCTGCCGGATACCTGCAGCCCTGTAAATTTTTGAAACGGCTTTCCAGATCGAACCCCGTGACAGCGGGTTGTAGGGTTTTGTCCTGCACAGAAAAATATATGCTTCCTTCGATGAAGGGCGTTCCATAGTGACATAATCATATATGGCATTGCCTACTGCCGCAGACATTGGAAGGGTCAGTCCGGCTGCGGTTTTCTGCTGGATGATACATATCTCATCTTTTTCCCAGTCAATATCTGAAAATTTCATACAGGAAATGTCACAGCCCCTGATCCCTGTGAAAAAGAGCAGCATTCCGATAGCCCTGTCCCTCATGCAGAGCGCAGAGCCGGGGCAGCCAAGTACACTCCGGATCGCGTCAGTTTCCTCCGGCTTAAGGTATGGGATATTTTTCCTGCGCTGGCGGATTACAGGGATATATGCAAGGATCTGTCTGGCAGGTTCTGTGTAGATACCAAGATCTGATTTAAATACAGAAACAACCGTATCCCTGTATGCACCGCTTAAAGGCCTGCCACCGTTTTCACGGATAAAATAAGAAATGACGTCATCCTCGGTTATGTCACTTAAAGCTGTCCTGCCACGGTCTTGCATTGCTAAGAGAAAACTGGATGCACTAAAGACAGTTTTATAAAGGGTGGTTTCTTTTAACCCCCGCTTTTTCCCGGAATCTTTATAAATGTCCATCACTTCCCGGAAGACAGGATTAAGCTGCCAGTAAGACCCCCTTTTTTCTGATGTCCTGGCATATATACCGGCAGGGAACTCCCCATAAAGGTCAAATTTTTCAAGGGTTCCGTATACCCGCCGGTAGGTTACCTGCATCTCTCTGGATTTTGTCTGGCTTATCCGTATACGGCAGGCATCCCCATAGGATTGGATATCTTCCCTGCTCTGGTTACGAATCAGCCAGTTAATCTCCGTTTTCAGCCTTGTGATATAGGATTTGGAGTATCCGTTGTTTTTTAGTTTCTGAATCAAGTCAGCATACGTATCATTTGATTTTTTGAATTTCATTTGCTGATCACCTCCTGAATCCTATGGTAATAGATTCAGAAGGCGCACAGAATAAAATCCAAACTTTTATACCCCCAAAAGACTGTATTCACAGCTATTAGTGAAAAAAGTTTGGATTTCTCATAAGTTTGGATTTGTGGAAAAGTGTATAACTGGCTATCTTATGGAGTTGTGGGTAACTCTGTTTGCAGCACATTTCCATAATGCTTGCTTTTGGGTCTTTGGTTCGGAATAGTGTGGTGCTGGCGGTCTATTTCTAGTTTTCGCTTTCTTGCTTCTTTACCGTACATGAGCATTGTCACAAGGATTATTTGGCGACGATTTGATTGTAATCTGTTCACAGGAAACATTTGACTGCCTGATGGGGGAAGAAAAATATGGTTTTTTGGCTATTATTGGGATAATTGCACTATTTGACATTACTGTTGAGTTTTGGAAGCAGAGTGAAGGTGATAGGGCCAGACGATTACCGGAAGGAACTGATAGAAACAGTTCAAAAATTTTTATCTAATTACGACATATAGCTGTCGCCAACACATTGTATAATGATGGAAAATATTTGAGGAGGTTTTCTATGGACAGATGCAGTTGGTGCTGTGACGGTGGTATCGTACAAAAATATCATGACGAAGAGTGGGGGGTTCCGCTTCACGATGACAGAAAGCATTTCGAGTATATCTCTATGGAAGTCATGCAATGCGGACTGAACTGGACGATGATGTTGAAAAAACGTGATATCTTTCGGAAATGCTTTGATGATTTTGATTTCCAACAGATTGCGAAATATTCAGAACAGGATATTATCAGAATCATGAATGAAGAAGGTATGATAAAATCCAGAAGAAAGATAGAGGCTGTTATAGGAAATGCAAAGGCATTTCTACGGATTATCGAAGAATTAGGAAGCTTTGATAAATATATATGGTCATACTCCAATTACGAAAGTTTGATCTATGTAAAACATCATAATGGACAGGGGGAGGCAAGAAATGTGTTGTCAGATCAGATAAGCAAAGATTTGAAAAAAAGAGGATTTAAATATTTAGGTTCGATTACTGTGTTTTCGCATTTACAGGCTTGCGGAATTATAAATGACCATTCCCCGCAGTGCTATATGTATGAGAAACTGATACATATGGGAAATGTGAGGTATATCAATGATTAAAAGAGAAGAATCCAGTATCAGAGATTTCGCATTGCTGTTCGCAGGTCAGACGGTATCACAGCTTGGAACGAATATGACCAGCTTCGCATTGATTATCTGGGCATATACAAAGAGCAATCAGGTTATGGCCTCCTCGTTGCTCGCCATTTGCAGTATAGTACCATATCTTATTGTGAGCCTGATTGGCGGTGCTGTTGTAGACAATGCAAATAAGAAGAAAATTATGCTGATCTGCGATTCGATTGCCGCCATCTGTTCATTTGCCATTTTAAGTTGTTTTATAAGCGGCAGTTTAGAGCTTTGGATGCTGTGTTTGGTGAATATGGTCAGTGGTTTTATGAATGCTTTTCAAAATCCTGCATCACAGGTGGCAGTTTCTTTGCTGGTTGATCCAAAAGACTACGCAAGAGTTGGAGGTGTGCAGTCGGTAGCAGGTTCGATTGTCAGTATTCTGACACCAGTTCTGGCTGCGGGACTTCTGAGTATGGGAGGCTTGGGACTAATCATTGTTATAGATTTGGGGACGTTTTTCTTTGCATTTATAACATTGCTGCTGTTTGTCAGGATACCAGATATTGTAAAGAAAGAGCAAAAAGCATCTTTCGGCGAAATTGTCGGAAGTATAAAGAGTGGAGTATCCTTTTTAAAAACCAACCAGGGAATCTTGGTACTGTTATTGATGTACAGTGTGCTGGAATTCATAGGGGCTATTTCCTTTGACAGTATGTATTCTCCGCTGATTCTTGCCAGAACGGGCAATAATGAAATGACAGTAGGAATCATATCCGCATTTATGGCGGCAGGTTGTCTGGCTGCTAGTATTATGCTGACAGTTATGAAACCGCCCAAAAGAAAACTATCAATGATGTATTTGGGAAGTTTTTTGTGCCTCACCGGAATCACTTTATTTGGTATGGGGAGAAATGTTTACCAATGGTGTGTGATTGTGTTTTTTGGATGCTTTGGAGCGCCAATTTATTCTACCTATCAGACAGTCATTTTGCGTGAAAAGGTATCCACCTCTATGCAGGGGCGGATATTTTCCTTGCAGGGAATGATTACAGGAATGCTTTCGCCTGTTGGATACTTGACAGGCGCATTATTGGCAGATCATATCTGTGAACCATTTATGCTAAACGATGGTAAAGTGCAGAAATTTTTATCTGTGTTTGTTGGCGTAGGAAAAGGGGCTGGTATAGGAACGATATTTGTTGCGGCTGGTCTTACTGGTATTATTGTTCTTGCAATTTTATGTCAGAATAGAAAAGTAAAAGAATTGGATGAGATTGAAATATAGATAGCATAATAAAGGAAAAGCCCCGTCATGTAGAGCTGCAGACAAAGCCACAATCTATGGAGATTTTCCAGTCCTGGGTATATTTTGACTGCTGTATAAAAAACTATAAAACTTATTGAACAATCATAAGCGGTCACCAAAGATGGTCCCCCGGTAGTCTGTTTGATGGCTCCAGATGGTTTATGGTGTTTTCTCTTCGGAAAGAAATAGAAGAACCAAAATTGTGACAAAAGATGTCCTACTTTATCTGATTGCCCGTGGAATATGCAAGTTTACATGATTGACAAAAAATTTCGACCATGATACCATAAGTATGTACCCCGTATGGTATGGGAGGAATGAATATGAGACAGTGTATGGATTCTAAAAATCTGCATCGCAGATTAAAAAAGATCATTGGACAGGTACAGGCAATTGATCGTATGGTGGATGAAGATATTCCCTGTGAGGATATCCTTTCTCAGATTAATGCAGCAAAATCAGCACTGAATAAGGCTGGCCAGGTTGTATTGGAAGGTCATATTAAACATTGTGTCCGTGATGGAATCGAACATGGTGATGCGGATAAGACCATTGAAAATTTTACGAAAGCTGTAGAGCGCTTCGCAAATATGCAGTAAATGAAAGATTTGCGCTTTAAAAGGCAGTCAGTGTGGCTGTCTTTTTTATTATATTTCCTTGACAACCTATACCCCTATATGTATAATGATGCTATACCCCCGTAGGTATAAAGGAGGAAGTATATGAAACAATTTATGGAAAAAGTAGAGAAGATTATAGAACTTGGTGGTACAAAAAAGGATATTGTCTTTCTTATTATCTCTGGCATTGCGCTTCTTATCAGTATTTTTGATGTATTGCCATTGCCTTTTGATGCTGCCTGGATATCAATTGTGTTGTGTGGAATTCCTATTATGCTTGAGGCAATCATTGGTCTTGTTACGGCATTTGATATTAAGGCGGATGTGTTGGTGTCTCTGGCGTTGGTCTCATCCATTTGCATTGGCCAGGACTTCGCTGCCGGAGAAGTTGCATTTATTATGCAGATTGGAGCATTGCTGGAAGACTTGACTGTTGCAAAAGCGAGAGAGGGTATTGAAAAACTGGTTCATCTTACACCGCAGACAGCACGAGTGTTGACGGGCGAAGGAGAAAGAATAATCCCTGCCAAGCAAGTTAAAATCGGAGATATTCTCCGGGTGTTACCGGGTGAAACCGTTCCTGTAGACGGCGTGATCCTATCAGGACAAACATCCGTCAATCAGGCTGTCATGACAGGGGAGTCTTTGCCAGTGGACAAAACAGTGGGAGATGAAATATCCAGCGGTACAGTTAATCAGTTTGGAGCATTTGAAATGAAGGCTGTGAAGGTGGGCGAGGACAGTTCCATTCAACGCATGATACGACTGGTGCAATCCGCTGATGCAGGAAAAGCCAAAATTGTTGGACTTGCAGACCGCTGGGCAACCTGGATTGTAGCGATTGCACTGACAGCTGCTGTTTTGACCTGGTTGATTTCCGGAGAGGTTATTCGAGCAGTGACAATTTTAGTTGTGTTTTGTCCTTGTGCGTTGGTGCTTGCAACTCCCACAGCAATCATGGCAGCCATTGGAAATGCCACAAAGCACGGCTTTTTGATACGGGAGGGTGATGCACTTGAGCGACTTTCCAAGATTACGAAAATTATCTTTGATAAAACAGGAACGTTAACTTACGGTACGCCTCAGGTAACAGCAGTACAAAGTATTTCTCCTTTTACGGAAAATGAAATCTATGCTCTTACAGCTTCAGCAGAACAGCTATCGGAACATCCCCTGGGAAAGGCCATTGTGCAATGCTATGAACAACATACAACGGAACAGCTTTTGCCTTGTGGGGAATTTCGTATGCTGCCTGGAAGAGGCGTGGCGGCGATCGTAGATAACCACAGGATACTTGCAGGTAATAAAAAAATGCTTGCAGATTATGGGATTGAGCTTTTATCAACCATGAAAAGCGATGAATATCTTCTTCAAGGCAGTACACTGATTTACATTGCTGTAGATGACACACTTGCCGGATATATTGTTCTTTCAGATAGTGTTCGTGCGGAAAGCATTACCGTGGTTGACAATATTCAAAATCTTGATATACAGCCTGTTTTGCTGACTGGTGATAATGGGTATACTGCTTCCGCCATCGGAAACAAATTGCATATCAGCGAAATACAGGCGAATTGTCTTCCAGAGGATAAAATGAAATTCATCGGAGAATATCAAAAGAAAGGTCAGACTGTTTGTATGATTGGAGATGGAATCAACGATGCTCCGGCTTTGAAAAAAGCAGATGTTGGAATTGCCATGGGAGGAGTTGGAAGCGATATTGCTGTGGATGCTGCAGATATTGTTCTTGTTGACGACGAAGTGAAAGAATTGCCTCATTTGCTGGCTTTGTCGAAAAAGATGATGACTACTATCAAACTGAATTTGGCATTTTCTATGACTTTGAATTTTATTGCCATTGGACTTGCATTTACCGGCATCCTTAATCCGGTCGTAGGTGCTTTGGTACACAACGCAGGTTCAGTGCTTGTAATTATAAACTCGGCATTATTATTGAGATGGAAGAAAGAAACAAACCCTCTTGATAATTTTGTACTTAATATATAAGAATACTTGCTGTCTCTTATACACATCTGACGCTGCCGACGAAGCT
>CAMQZX010000238.1 GCA_947039785.1 uncultured Lachnospiraceae bacterium
CCCGATGCAGCGTAGTCTCGTGGGCTCGGAGATGTGTATAAGAGACAGCACGAAAGGAAACATTCAGGCATATGTATATTGAATCCGTTCAGTTGAAGAATTATAGAAATTATGAATCTCTGGAGATGGATCTGAGCCATGAGACCAATATTTTATATGGTGACAATGCCCAGGGAAAGACTAATATTCTGGAATCCATCTATCTGTGCGGAACCACAAAATCCCATAGAGGCAGCAAGGACCGGGAGATTATCAGGTTTCAGGAAGAGGAATCCCATATTCGGATGATGGTTGTCAAGAAAAATATCTCCTATCGGATTGATATGCACCTGAAAAAAAATAAGCCCAAAGGTGTGGCCATTAATGGAATTCCCATAAAAAAAGCAAGAGAGCTGTTTGGTGTGGTGAATATAGTGTTTTTTTCACCAGAGGATTTAAATATCATTAAGAATGGCCCGGGGGAGAGAAGACGGTTTATTGATTTGGAGTTGTGTCAGTTAAACCCAATTTATCTGACGGATCTTTCCAACTATAATCATATTGTAAACCAGAGAAATAAGCTTTTAAAGGACATAGTACATCAGCCGGGACTGGAAGGAACGCTGGAAATCTGGGATATGCAGATGGCTCAGTTTGGGCGTAAAATCATTGAATCACGAAAGAATTTTATCGAGAAATTAAATCAGACCATTCAGGTGATTCATAGAAATCTAACAGGAGAGAAAGAGGAACTGGAGCTGGTTTATGAGCCAAGTGTTCAGGCGCAAAAACTGGAGCAGGAGATTATAAGAAACAGAGACCGGGATATGAAGTTTAAGATGACCACCGTGGGACCTCACAGAGATGATTTATGTGTTCGGATTAACGGGGTGGATATTCGTAAATTCGGCTCTCAGGGACAGCAAAGAACAGCGGCATTGTCGTTGAAATTATCGGAAATCTATCTGGTTAAGGAGATTATCAAAGATACACCTATTTTGCTTCTGGACGATGTGTTGTCGGAGTTGGACGGCAATCGTCAGAACTATCTTTTGAACAGTATTCATGACGTTCAGACGCTGATTACCTGTACCGGACTGGATGAATTTGTAAATAACCGTTTTCACATCAATAAAGTATTTCATGTGGTGAAGGGGAAAATTGAAGTGGCGAACTGATATGCGATTTTGATGCAAAGACATAAGTATGTTTTGACAAGAAATTATGCGTATGATAAACTGACCGTAGTTATGGAAAGAGGGTGATTGCTGTGGATAAAGAAGAATTTCGAATTAAACTAGATGAGATAAATGCGTTGGTTGAGAAAAAAGATTACAAATCAGCCATGAAAATCGTAGACAGTATTGACTGGCGCCGCGTGAAAAATGTCCGGATTTTGTGTACGGTTGGTGAAATCTATGCTGCAAATAAGCGGTATAAAGACAGCCGTGAGATTTTCCTGCTGGCATATCACAGAGCTCCTGTGGGAAAAACCATTCTCTATCGTTTGATTGAGGTATCAATTAAGATTGGAGATTTGGATGAAGCACTGGAATACTATACAGATTTTGTAAATGCAGCACCAAATGATAATACCCGCTATATTCTGAAATATAAGATTTACAGTGCCAGAAAGGCCCCCATTGAGCAGCAGATTGAGATTCTGGAACAGTATAAGGAGAAAGAATATACAGAAAGATGGTCCTATGAGCTGGCTAAATTATATTATAAAGCCGGTGAGAGGGAGAAATGTATCGATACCTGTGACGATATTTCTCTCTGGTTTCGGGAGGGCAAGTATGTCATTAAGTGCCTGGATTTAAAACAAAGGCTGGAAGAGCTTACTCCTTCTCAGAAGGAAATTTACAACAATTACTATAAGCCGACCCCATTTATGCAGGAAAAAGAGCCTGCGGTAAGGCAGAATGTTGTGGAGATGCCGAAGGAGGAGTCTGAAGAGACAGAAGAAGCTGCTGAAAATACCAGTACCAGAGAAGAAATGGAATTCACCAGAGAGATTAAGGTTCCTTCCAGAGCTACCCGGGCCAGAAAAAGAGAAACTTTGCTGGAGCAGGAAGAGGAGAAGGCTTCCACAGTGAGAGAAGCCGGGGAAATCGGCCAGGAGAAAGAAGAATCTGTCAAAGAGCAGGAGAAAGAACCTGTGAAGAAATTGAAGATGCCGTCTTTGGATGAAACCATTGCATCTATTTCCAGGACAGCATCAGACATTCATTCGGACGAGGCATTCCAGCAGAAGCTGACAAAAGGAATCAAAGATATTTTCCGCGGTGGTAGGAAAGCTTTTTCGGAGGATGAGGAATTATCCGATTCCGGTGAGGAGAAGACTCCGGCAGTTGGAAAAATCAATTTTGCTGATGTGATTCCGGAAGTTCGCAAGGAGATTCAGGAGGAAGTGCCTTCTCTGGAGACAGAAGAATTTGTAGCTGAGAATCTGGAAGTGAAGGAATTGGAGCCGGAGACTCCACAGTTGGAACAGGAGGCACTGGAGGATGCTGACTTTGAAAGCGAGGAGGCAGAGAGTCTGGCAGGAGAGGCTAAAGTACCAAAACCCAAATCATTTTCCGTGTTCCATATGCCGAAAGTGGACCTGAATGAGACCTTTAAGGTGGAAGATCTTCCAATTGCAGAGGAATTCACCATTGATTTGGAGCAGACGATTCTGGCTGCCGCTCAGTCTCAGGGAATTGAAGTGCCGGATACAGAGCCGGAATCTGCGGAGGTTCTGGAAAAAGAAGCTATCGAGTTAGAAGAGGAATCAGCAGAATGTCAGGGAGAACAGCTTCCGGAGATTGAAATTCCAGGGTCACAGGAAGAGCAGCCTTTGGAGACTGAGGTTTCAGAGTCACAGAAAGAGCAGCTTCTGGAAATTGAAGTAACAGAGTCGCTGGAAGAGCAGCTTTCGGAAATTGAAATTCCTGAGTTAGAGGAAGAGGCAGCAGAGGTTATATCTTCTGAGGCTTCTGGAATGGAGGTACCGGGGCTGGAGGACGAATCAGAGGTTTCAATACCGATTTCGGAAGAAGAAATGCATCAGCCGGAAGACTTGGATCTTCCATCCTTTATGAATTCAGCATCTGAGGTGAAGGAAGCCTTTGAGGAATCTGTGTTTGAAGAAGTACAGGGGGCAGAATCCTTAACAGAAGAAGAGGAACTGATGCGCTTCATTGATGAGAAGAATCAGGATCCCAATGTGGAGGAGAGAGACCTCATTCCAAGAGAGGATAAGCTGGATGAGGAGGAAGTGAAATTATTTAAATATTTCTCCTCTGTGCCGGGAGTGAAGGAACAACTGGTGGAAGCTCTGAAGGATGTCCAGATGGCAGCAGCAGATAAGACTTCCAACACAGGAAATATTATTCTCATGGGTAATCGGGGATGCGGAAAGACCACACTGTCAGAGCTTTTGATTAAAGCCATCTGCCGGGAGCTGAAAATGCCGGCGGCAAAGGCTGCCAAGGTAACTGCAGAGCAGCTTCGCAACAAAGATATGGCGAAAATTGTGGATCAGTTGTCCGGCGGATTTTTGTTGATTCAGAATGCAAACCAGTTGGATGCGGAGATTGTAGACCAGATAAATCACGCTATGGAATTTAGAACAGATGGTTTGACGGTGATTCTGGAAGATGAAAAAATCGGTATGCGTAAATTTATTGCCAGAAATCCGAAATTTATTAAGAAATTTACTTCAACCATTGCCATTCCGGTATTTACTAACGATGAGCTGGTTAATTTCGCCAAAATTTATACCAATGAGTTGGGATATAAGATCGACGAGATGGGTATTTTGGCTTTATATACTTTGATCAGCAACAATCAGAAGGAAGATGAACCTATGACCGTAGGAACAGTGAAAATTCTGGTTGACAATGCCATTGCCAAGGCAGAGAGCGGAACCAGAAAGTTACAGAGAAATCTCTCAAAGACCCGTACAGACAGAGATGGAATGGTACTTCTCTATGAGAAGGATTTTAAATAACGAATACGTTTGAATACAAAGGAGACATACAAAATGGCAGAGCCGTATCTGGGAAATCCCAAGCATACCATTGAAGTATTGCAGAAATATGATTTTGCCTTTCAAAAAAGGTTTGGTCAGAATTTTTTGATTGATTCTCATGTGCTGGAGAAGATTATTGCTGCATCGGATATCGCGAAAGAGGATTTTGTGCTGGAAATCGGACCGGGAATCGGAACCATGACCCAATACCTGGCTGCGGCTGCCAGAGAAGTGGTGGCTGTGGAGATTGATAAGACATTGATTCCCATTCTGAAAGATACTTTGTCTGAATTTCCTAACGTCACGGTGATAAACGATGACATATTGAAAGTGGATATTGCAAAAATTGCCAGGGAATGCAACGATGGACGTCCAGTGAAGGTGGTGGCAAACCTGCCCTATTACATTACTACACCAATTATAATGGGGCTATTTGAAAATCAGGTGCCCCTTGATACCATCACTATTATGGTGCAGAAGGAAGTGGCAGACAGGATGAAGACTGGTCCAGGTTCGAAAGACTATGGAGCTTTGTCACTGGCAGTCCAGTACTATGCCAGACCAGAGATTGTTGCAAATGTCCCGCCCAACTGTTTCATGCCCCGGCCAAAGGTGGGAAGCGCGGTCATTAAGCTTACCAGATACGGAAAGCCGCCGGTTTCGGTGGAAGATGAGCATTTGATGTTTTCCGTCATTCGTGCTTCCTTTAACCAACGGAGAAAGACGTTGGTCAATGGATTGAAAAATTACAGTGGGCTGCATTTTACGAAAGAAGAGATTGAAAGCAGCATGAAAAACTGTGGTTTGTCCATGAATGTTCGGGGGGAAGCCCTAGAGCTGGAAGATTTTGCAAGATTGACCAATGAGTTGACAAAATTTATAAAATAAGTATTCTGGAACCGGTCCGATGGAGCGGTTCCAATTTTTGTTATATCCGGCAATTAAAAAAGTCCAGTAGGTTTTTTGTATACTTAGTAACAAAAAAGAAGCTCCGCGGAGCTTCTTTTGCATTAAAGGAAGGAGAGTCGATATAAAATCGACATATGAAAAAGAAATTGATAAAAATAATTGTTGGTTGTTATTATTTTTATGATGTTAGTATATCCATAAATTATGATAAATCCGTGTGTAACTTATGAAGAAATCATGAACGAATGTCAAAAGATTTGTGAATGAGAATTCAGGAAGTTCTGCAGACAAATATGGACACCGCCCAGCAATTCCGAAATATCCTGATAATCTCCTGTCACCAGGGAAAAATCTTTGCCCAATGAATTATGAATTTTTGCCTGAATTTTTTCACAGATGCCCGGGATATTGGTAGAAAAAGCACTGTTTAGTATGATGATGTCAGGGTTCAGGGTATTGAGTATATTATTTAAGCCGATGGACATGTACAATACAAATTTTTCAATCAAATCGATGGCGATGGAATCTCCGTCGTGATAATTCCGAATAAACTGATCAATGGTGACACTGGGAAGCTGCTTATTCAGAGAATATTGTTCCAGAAGAGACTTCTCAGAGGCATATTGTTCCAGGCAGCCGCAATTTCCGCAGGGACAGGGCCTGCCTTCCGGAAATAGAATGGTATGTCCGATTTCTCCTGCGTAACCGTCTTTTCCACGAAACAGAATGCCATCCATCATGATGCCCATACCAATACCGGAATGTACGTTGATGTAGATCAGGTTCTTCTGGGTGTAGTGATAGGCGGATTCTCCAATGGCGCACAGGTTGGCTTCATTTTCCACAAATACCGGAATGTGGAATCGTTCTGTTAAGATTTCAGCAATGCTCTTGCTTTCAATGGTGTAATAAGGGGTAAATTGGATGGTATTGTGATTGACTACACCGTGAATTCCCATGCAGATTCCCACTACTCCGTATGAAGAAGGGGAGATGCCCCAGAGTGTCTGCTGAATGATATGGCTGATGTGATCCACAGTAATGAAGTCCTGGTCCATTTTATATTCTTTTACAATACAGTTCTCGCCCTTTAAGTCGGAAATCATGACAGAAATTTTATCCAGAGCAATATCCATGGAAATGATATGTCCGCATTGCTGATTGAATCTCAGTAAGATGGGCTTTCTGCCTTTGGAAGTATCGGCGCTTCCGATTTCTTTCACTAATTCCTGGTCGATCAGCTCCTGGACAATGGCAGATATGGTTGCCTTCGTTAAGTGAAGCTGCTTTGACAGATTAGCACGGGAAATGGGATTTTGTTGAATAATTGTTTCCAGGACAAGTCTTCGATTCATATCTCTGATATATTCCTGGCTTCCAGTGATCATAGAAAACCTCTCCTTTATATTTTTATTGTTCATAGTATACCAT
>CAMQZX010000239.1 GCA_947039785.1 uncultured Lachnospiraceae bacterium
ACAGGTGTATTTTTTATACTCAAAATTAATTTTAAGGAGGATGATACCATGGCAACTGCAAAGAAATTACCGTCCGGCTCCTGGCGATGTCAGGTGTACAGCCACAGCGAACCCGTATACGACGAACACGGGAACCCCATACTGGATAAAAATGGAAAGCAAAAGCAAAAGAGAATATACCGTTCCTTCACTAGTGACATTCCCGGTCCAAAAGGGAAGCGTGCGGCTGAGAGGGCTGCTGCTGAATGGGCAGATGAAAAGGATAGAATATCTCACACAATAAACCTGACAGTCCGAGAAGCTATTGAAAAATATATAACGGATTCCTCTGCCGTACTGTCTCCTACTACGATACAAGGTTACAAACGTATACAGAAGGTTGCCTTTAAAAATCTTTTAGATACACAATTGTGCAATCTGACAAATGCTATGCTCTCAGAAGCCGTTAACGCGGAATCCAGACGTCCTGCAAGAAGCAACAATAAAAACTCCGCCTTTATATCTCCAAAGACCGTACATAACGAATATGGGCTTCTGACAGCGGTATTAAATAAATATATTCCAAGCCTTAACTGTAAAGTATCTCTACCCCAGGTTCCCGAAACATTTCCTGACCTTTTAGAACCAGATGTAATATTTGACGCCGTAAAGGGAAGTGACATAGAACTAGCAGTGCTCCTTGCCATGTGGCTAAGTTTCACACGCTCAGAAATTCTTGGCCTTACCAAATCCGGTTCCATAGATGGCGATTACATCACCATCAAAGAAGTTGTAGTATCTGTAAACAATAAAGAACAGCGGAAAAATACCGGAAAAAACAGAAAAAGACAGCGTACACACCGCATACCCCCATATATAAAAAAACTGATTGCCGACACTAATCCAAACGAGGATAGATTAGTTCCAATGACAGGCAACATGCTATACCATAAATGGGCAAACTTGTTAAAAAGAAAAGGGCTGCCGCATATGAGTTTCCACGATCTCAGGCATGTAAATGCCTCTGTCATGGCTATGCTCCAAATTCCAGACAAATACGCCCAAGAACGCGGTGGATGGAATTCAAATTATGTGATGAAAGGGAGATACACCCAGGCTTTTGATTCAGCAAGAATAGCGGTCGACGATACTATAGATGCGTACTTCGAAAAAGTCATACAACACGAAATGCAACACGACACATAAAAAGCCCTGTAAACACAGGGCTTTTCTTATCGAAGCGACGGGATTCGAACCCACGGCCTCCTCGTCCCGAACGAGGCGCTCTACCAAACTGAGCCACGCTTCGGCAGTCAACACTAAATATTATATGTATTTTTGCTCCATTTGTCAATGGTGTTCTATAAAAAATTTTATTTTCATATAAATTACTTAGATTAGCTCTGACAGGAGAATAATATGTCCGATTATAAACGATTTGTCTCTTATATGTATGAATACCGCAAACATGAAAAGGGCGCAAACCGCGGCTTCATAAAAGTGGAATGCCGAAATGGTTTTTGTCAAATGAACTTTGCATTGAAGGGTCTTTGCAGGGATGGGAATGGGGTAGCTGATATTTATGGTTTCCGAAGGAAAGGAGAGGCACTGGAGGGAAGTCTTTTGGAAACGGTTCAGGTTCAGGGAGGAACATTGAATCCTGGATTGCGTTTCAGGGCGGATCGGATGGGAGATAAGAATTATTCCATGGAGGAATTGGCAGGGATTATCATTCTCTGTGGAAATGACTTTCTCTATGCTACTCAGTGGGATGATGAACCGATGAATTTCCAGGGATTCCCCAACCGTGCCGACGCAGAAGCTAAGTCTGAAACAACCATACAGGAACCTGAGACAAATACCTCTGCCGAAACTGAGGTTCCACTCAAAACTGCCATGCAGCTCTCTCCTGAAAACGTTAAGAGCATTGCAGATTCCCCCAATATACTTTCAGAAAATAATAATACCCTTTCTAATGTGCCAATGAAAAATAGTAATTCTACTTCTGATGCACCTGCAAAAGGAAGCAATACTGTTTCTTATATCCCTACAGAAAACAGCAATGTTTTTTCTAATGCAGCTAAAGAAAATGAACACACTCCTTCTGATTTACCGGTAAAAAACAGTAATATATCTTCTAATACATCTCAGGAAAATGATAATACTCTTTCCAATATGCCTGTCGAAAACAGCAATACGCTGTCTAATATGCTTCAAAAGAATAACAATGACTCTCTTAATGATGCATCGGCCTCCAGTGCTGACATCCACGCAACCAGTACGGAATCAGAATCTTCTGCTTCACAAAACCGCCCTTACTTCCGAGATGGTTCCATTGTAAATTGTGTAAAGATCACTCCCAAGGATTTGGGGCGTCTTCATTCTAAAGACTGGCACCTGACTAACAACCGATTTATTCACTATGGTTATCAGATGTTCGGGCATCTTCTGGTGGGACAATTAGCAGACAGCGGGCAGACTGTCCTGTGTGTTCCCGGCTCTTATCACCAGAAGGAGTGCTTTATGGCCAATATGTTCGGATTCTCCCAATTTATCCGATGTCCCGGACATAAGAATTATCCCCGTTGCTTCGGATACTGGTATCGTTCAATCCAACCCACGAATCTGAACAGAGGAAATGGTCCCTCGTAAAATTTCCTTAAATTCTTCCAGCTCTGCTCTGGAATAGCTTGTAAATTCTCGTCGTATCACCTGCTCAGAATCGCGGTAAGCCTGAAGATAATAGACTTTCGCTCCCCTCAGCCATTTAGAAATGCTCTCAAAGTCTTCTCTTTTATGCAGTTCCCGCACCACTGTGGTGCGGAACTCATAGTCTGGAGCCTGCTCCATCACCAACCGGACCGACTCCTGTATCTCTTCCAGATTCATCCCATGAATGCCGGATACCTTCTCATAATGCTCCAGAGAAGACTTTATATCCATCGCAATATAATCCACCAGTTTCTGCTCCAACAGCTTTCTTATCACAGCTGGACGAGTTCCATTGGTATCCAATTTTACCAGATAGCCCAGTCCTTTTATCTGACTCAAGAAGTACGGCAGCTCAGCCGTCAGGGTAGGCTCCCCGCCTGTCACGCACACACCATCTAAAATCCCCTGACGCTTGCGCAAAAGAGCCGTCACATCTTCCACCGGCACTTCCGGTTCCACACCCGGGTGCAGCACCAGTCCCCCATTTTGACAAAAGGGACACCGTAAATTACACCCCCCCAGAAACACAGTAGCCGCCACCTTCCCTGGATAATCCAACAAAGTCGTCTTATTCAAACCGCAAATCTTCATCTATCTTCTCTCTCCATTCCAACAATTTCCCAGACCATACCGGGCAGTTCTTTTTTCTATGTTAAACTTTTTCCATTGCTTTTGCAACTAACTTTCTATATACTATAAAAAGGTCCATCGAACCTTTGAGACCTTTTCACACATGCCTGAAACTAAAATGGCAATATGCAAAGCACAGGAGAAGGATTATGACGATTGATGAGAAATATATGAAGGAAGCGATTAAGCAGGCGAAAAAAGCTTATGCTTTGGAGGAGTCTCCCATTGGATGTGTGATTGTAGCGGAGGGCAAGATTATTGCCCGGGGATATAACCGACGGAATACAGACAAGAGTACCCTTGCCCATGCGGAGATCACCGCCATACGCAAGGCATGTAAGAAACTGGGCGATTGGAGGCTGGAGGGATGTACTATGTATGTGACCCTAGAGCCTTGTCCCATGTGTGCAGGAGCCATTGTGCAGTCGAGAATTGACCGGGTGGTGGTGGGAAGTATGAATCCCAAGGCCGGATGCGCCGGATCTGTGATGAATCTGCTACAAACTGAAGGCTTTAATCATCAGGCGGAATTGGAAACTGGAGTTTTGGAAGAGGAATGTTCCCAGATGCTTACGGGATTTTTCCGCGAATTGCGGCAAAAAAAGAAAGAAAAGAAGGCAGCTCTTTTCGCCAAAACTGAAACTACATAAATTGTTTACTGCTATCTTGGGAGCCGGCCCGCATTTTGCGGTATTGAACAAAGGACCTGTCCCCATTGACAGAAACCGGCTCCTTTCAATTTTTATATAGAACTGGATAACCAGATTCTATCCGTTCCAACTTGTACCAAAACTTTTTAACACAACAACGTTTATATAAAACCTAAAAAATATCCACTGGTCCTTTTCACCCATGCTTGGCAATAAAAAAAGAAATCAATCTCAATGATTGACTCCTTTGTCTTACTTAAATCTTATTTTCCCGCACGCCGCACCTCGAAAATACACCCCGGACGTTACTCTTACAGTTAACTCAGCCCAGGCGCCCTCACAACACCCGGAAGGTTCTACTTAGTGCTGCTACATTCCTGTCCTGACACGATTCATAGATTCCCGTCGCATGAGACCCAAACGTCAACGCCACTTATAAAAGGCAGCTCCGCAATGAAAAGTCCTCAGATTGGCATCACCCCTGCTGTAGCGGATTGCAGGTACAGGGCACCGCTATCTCCCCGGCTGTGCGGAATTCTAGTATAACCTTTTTCCAAAGATTTGTCAACCGCCCAAGGCCTTGCTGATGATTTTTCTTAAAATCTTGGTTGCTGTTCACTCCGTTCCCAGTAACACACTATGGAATATGCACATCTGCAAACTGCCGGAGTCTTATCTTCTTAAATATAAACTTAATGGAGCATATCGGTTTTCCAGATACGCTCCATCCCTTGATCTTATTTTTAGTTCAACTGATATACATCTGCATACTGTAGTCCAAATTGCAGTGCCTCAGAATGACTGTTCATAAAAATATCCACATGGCCATAAGCTGTTCCCAGGTCTTCCACTGTATACACATTTCCATTGATCAACAGCTGGGTTCCAAAAGGTACTCCTGCCATGGCTACAGTTCTGCCTGCTGTGGGAACGGTTCCGCTGGCGGTGAGATTACCTGCCACTCCGCAACACTGTGCACAATTACAGTAAGCTGTCAGCTTAAAATTACCTAAATATGTACCACTACCGTTGGATGCACTCTGCTGAGTGTCCGAATATCCACTATCTGAAGAACCTTCTGTTTCCTCAGTGCTGGCAGCTGCTTCCTCATTGGAAGTATCCTCCTGCTCATAAGATTCTTCTTCATAGGATTCTTCCTCAGAAGAGTTGTCCTCCTGAGAGACACTTTCCTCTGCCTTCTTGGCTTCTGCCTCCTTCTGGGCTTCTGCCTCCGCTGCTGCAGCTGCTCTGGCCTCTGCTTCTGCCTGCGCTTTAGCGGCTGCTTCTTCCTCTGCCTCAGCCTTTGCCACAAGCTTGTTCAACTGAGCCGCCTGACTGTTCACCAGTGCCAGAAGGCTGCTGGCCTCTGACTGCTCACTGCTGATTTGCTCCTGATAGGAAGCAATTTCGGCCTGTGTGGATTCTTCCAACTGATGGATCTCTTCCCGCTTCCTGGCACTTTCTTCCCGCAATTTCTCAATGGCTTCCTGCTCTTCTTCCACTGTCGCTTTCTTCTCAGCCACTTTCTTCTGTGTGTCCTGATATTTTGCCAACATGTCTCTGTCGTAATTTCCAATCTGAATGATATTCTCAGCCCGATTCAGAAATTCTGTAAAACTCTCGGCAGAAAGCAAGGTTGCCAGATAGGAAGTTTCCGCATTCTCATACATATAGGAAATTCTCATCTTCATGGCCGCATACTGTTCCGCCTCCTGGCGTTTTGCTTCCTTCAAATCTGCTTTCACTTCTTCCAGCTCTGCTTCTTTCTTCTGAGCCTTTTTTGTCAACTCTTTCAGACTCTTTGTCAGATCCTCATACTGAACATTCAGCTCGGTCAGATAGCCTTCCAGATTTCCCTTCAGTCCTTCCAGAGTATTGATTCGCTCCTGAGACTGAGCCAGACTGGATTCTGTACTGGCTTTCTCCGACTGAACGTTGGCGATCTGTTCTCTGGTAGTAGTTGCCCCCGCAGGAACCGTCATGGAAGAGAAAATACTCATAGTCAAAAATAATACTGCAAGTTTCTTAAATCTCATATAAACACCTCATAGATATGTATTCTATCATTTTTGGTTTCATCCTTTTCGTCAAGCAGATATTCACAATCCGCTTTGCTACTTTCTTGATCAGTTAAAATCTTCTGGGAATATCTCTGTAACATTCCGTATCATTATAACATACTCTGTAATCTGTCTCTTATACACATCTCCGAGCCCACGAGACTACGCTGCATC
>CAMQZX010000240.1 GCA_947039785.1 uncultured Lachnospiraceae bacterium
GTGGGCTCGGAGATGTGTATAAGAGACAGCTTTTAGAAAATATGCAAATAAGCTGGAAACCATTACTGTTTCCAGCTTATTTGTATTAACGTGATATCAGTCTCCCAAAGCCCCTCTTTTCATACAGGCATGATCTTTTGACACTCTATTATTTAATCGTATATGCATTATCCAAGCTGCTGAGGATATTCCAGCTCATCTACAAAAATATCCTGGAAATCAGGTTCTGATGCCAGCTCAAGAAATTCAATATTCTGAATCAATTCACCGCTATGAACAAATTCACTGTGATTTAAAAGTGCAATCTTACTGCCCTCTCCCGCTGCATTTCCAATGGCTGTAATTCGATTATGCAGCACAGGAGGAATCAGACCAATTGCACAGGCACTGGCAGGTTCCATATAATTTCCGAATGCACCGGCAATCATTACTTCCTGAATGTCATCCACAGAAATCTGAAGATGCTTACACATGATAGTGATTCCTGCCGCAATAGCTCCCTTAGCTAATTGAACTTCTCTTACGTCCTTTTGAGTAATGCAGACGTTTTTCCAGATTTGGAATGCGGGACGATTATCAATTTCTGTAATACAGGAACTGTATTTTTGAGCAATGGGGTGCTCCAATTCATCCGAATCCATCATTCTTCCAGACTCATCGATAAAGCCCAGCCGAAGCAGCATGGCGATACAATCTAACAATCCGGAGCCACAGATACCCACGGGTTCACAATCTCCGATTACATGCCATTGAATTTTCCCATCCTTCACTGCAATATGGTCAATAGCACCGTCAGCTCCCCGCATACCACAGGAGATTTTAGCACCTTCAAAGGCTGGTCCTGCGGCTGTGGAGCAGGCAAGAATACGCTTGCCATCAGTCAGTGCCATTTCTCCATTGGTTCCGATATCAATCATCAGTGTTATTTTCTGACGATGCTCAAAATCTGTGGAAATCAAACAACCTACTGTATCTGCGCCAACAAATCCTCCGATGTTGGGCAAAATCTTTAAGATGCCATCGGGATGAATCTTAAGCTGGTAATCAGAGGCCTTGTAGATTAGCGGTTCCACGATAACTGGTACATAAGGTGCTTTTACAAGGGAATCCGGGTTCAGTTCTAAAAACAAGTGATGCATACAGGTGTTTCCCACAAAGGAAATCTGGCTGATTTCTTCCACAGAAATCTTCTGCATACGGGCAACCTCCTGTATCAATTGATTCATCGCTTCTCGGATGCAAAAACTTAATGGAGAACCGCCATGTTCCAGCACGTAATTACAGCGCATGATGACATCTGCGCCATATTGCGACTGAGGATTCATCATACTGGCAAGCTGTATTTGTTCACCAGTACGGCCATCCAACAGGTAAGCCACCAGCGTGGTGGTTCCAATGTCAAAAGCCACCAGCCAATGATTTTCCAGATTGGATGAGAGATATGGTCTCACTTCTGTCTGTCGCTTCACACCATTTTCCAGAATGGTATGGGTGCCTTCCTTTGTGACAGTATCCACAGTCAAATCTTCAGAAATATGTACGGTGCAGGCTTTCTGGATGCCGGAATTTGCTCCATCCAGAACACGAACCAGACACTTGCCGCAGGTTCCCTGTCCGCCGCAGGGAGCATCCGGATGCACTCCTGCGGCAATCTCTGCTTCTAACAGAGTTGTCCCCTCCTGGACATTGATGATTTTGTTTTCCTTAAGAAAATGAATTGAATATTGCAATTGACGTTCCTCCACTCATTAATTTACATAATACTATTATTGACAATCCAAAGGTGCTTCTGTAAATTGCCTGTATTGTTCTAACTATTATTATAACTTGTCTGAGAATTTTATCAAGTCAAATTTAAAAGACAACAAAAAGCCCCCAAAAGTAATTTTACAACTACCTTCAGAGGCTGATTTAACTAAGAGAATATCATGGTCTGCTTCGCTATTTGCTATGCTAAAGTTCTTCTGCGGAAATTACTTTACCGTCTCTCCAGATTCTCTCCAGATCATAGAACAGGCGATTTTCTTCATCAAACAAATGAATGATTACATCGCCGTAATCCATAAGAATCCAGGAGGAGGTCCGGGAGCCTTCAGAGTGCTTCATTTCATAGCCGGCACGTCCGAGCATCTCCTCTACATTATCCATCATAGCCTGAACCTGATTTTGATTGCTTCCGCTGGCAATGACAAAATAGTCAGCCATAACAGATACCTGGTGAATATCAATGATTTTGATATCCAGGGCCTTTTTATCATCCAATGCCTTACAGGCTAATTTAGTCATTTCTTTACTAATTTGATTCATAGGTCTGTGCTCCTTTCTCCTGCCGTTCCAGGTGCAGGTTTTTGTAAAAATGGAAAGCCTTTACTGTCATCTGGTCAATATCCTTTGGGTTTTCCTCTAAATAGTCTAAGGTGTCTTTTAAGATTTCATACATGCATTCATCCAAATCCTGAAATGCCAGGGAACGAATTTCTCCCAACCTTGGAGCTTTGTTGCGCATTGGCTCAATATAATCAGAAATATATACAATTTTTTCCAGTACAGACATGTCAGGCTTTCCTGTGGTGTGGTAAGTAATAGCTCTTAACACTTCTCCATCGGTCACCCTATATTCGGTTTTGGCGAGAAAGGCTCCCAATTTCGCGTGAAGAAGGAAAGGATTATGCTCTTCAAATTCTGTGACAGGAATATTGTGCTTTTTACACATTTTTATTTTCTTTTTGTTGGGAATACATTTTGCGCAGTCATGGAGCAGACCGGCAATCTGAGCCTTTTCCAAATCACAGTGATTCACCATAGCCAGAGCTGCACAAGTGTACATGACACCTAACGTATGCTGATAACGATCAGCATCCAGTTCCTTGTATAATTTGCTTTGAATTTTTCTATAATCAAAGGTGCTCATTATTCCATTGCCCCCTTATAGATATTCTGTTCTTCAATATAGTAACGTACATCGTTGGGTACATAATAACGGACGGATTTGCCGTGATGAATCCAGTTTCGGATGGTGCGGGAAGATACGTCCATATTCAGTGTGTCAAGGCGAATAAATTCGCCCTGGAACTTGTCTGCCAGCAGATTTATTTTGACATCTAAATCCTTCATGGGAACATGATCTCTTGTGGCAACTACAATGCTGCTGGCGCGGCAGATTCGCTGAGGGTTTTTCCAGGATTCAAAATCAAAAAGTGAATCTGCTCCGATGATAAAGTAATAGTCTGTATCCGGGTTTTCGTTGGTGAGTTGTTCCAGTGTGCGGTAGGTATAGGTATATCCTTCTTCATTCATTTCAGCCAGAGACAGTTCAAAATGCGGGTTGTTGGAAATTGCCCGCCGTACCATTTCCACACGCTGGTCATCAGAGGCTCTGCCTGGTCGGTTTTTCTTATGGGGAGGATTGCCGGAAGGCATAAAGAGCACTTTGTTCAGGGACAATTGCTCATATGCCTTTTCTCCCAGTATCAAATGTCCGATATGAATGGGATCAAATGTTCCCCCCATGATTCCAATTCTGTTACGATTCTGTTCCATATGATTTATACTTAGTTTCTCTTCCATGGTTATTTCGGTAAGTGAATTTTACGTTTGTCATCTTTGCCCTGTTTATACAGTACAATTTTTCTTCCAATTACCTGTACCACCTGGGAATTGGTACGCTCTGCAAGTGTCTCTGCCATCTCACGGATATCATAAAGACAGTTTTGCAAAACGTTGATTTTAATCAGCTCTCTGGCCTCCAGAGCCTCTGCAATGGAAGCAGTACTTTCCGGAGTAACACCGGATTTGCCCAATTGCAAAATAGGATCTATTTTCATAGCCAGACCTTTTAAATAGGCTCTTTGTTTACTTGTCATGTTTCAAACTCCTCTTACTTGTAATAGTCAAAATCAAAGCCATACATCCTCACAGTATCTCCTTCCTGAATGCCTGCGGCTTCCAGATCATCTAAAATGCCGCCTTCCTTCAGGAATTTCTGGAAGAAAGCAAAGCCCTTCTCAGAATCCAGATTCGTGTATCCCAGCATTTTCTCAATCTTCGGACCTTCCACAACAAAGATAGTGGGGTCGTCAGAATCCTGTTCCACTGTGTAAGGAAGATTTTCAGTAAGAAGTACATCTTCTGGGAAAAATTCCTGCTGAAAGGTGATGGGCTCAACATCAATGTGATCCAGCATATCCTTTACACAGTAAAGCAGCTCCTTTAACCCTTGTCCGCTGACTGCGGAAATGGGATAGACAGGAATTCCCTTTGGCTCAAATTCTTCTTTTAATATTTCAATGATACTTTCGCTTTCATCGTATACAGCATCCATCTTATTGGCTGCTATGACTTGTGGTCGTGCTGCAATTTCCGGATTGTAAGCTTCCAGCTCCTTGTTAATTTTGTAAATGTCATCGATAGGATCTCTTCCTTCGACGGAAGCTCCGTCCACCATGTGGATCATGACTCTGGTACGCTCAATGTGGCGCAGAAACTCATGACCCAGTCCCACACCTTCAGAAGCTCCCTCAATCAGTCCCGGAATATCCGCAATGACAAAACCATCGATACCGTTGTAATCCACCACACCCAGATTGGGATTTAACGTGGTAAAATGGTAATTGGCAATTTTGGGCTTGGCATTGGTGACTCTGGATAAGAAGGTGGATTTACCAACATTTGGGAATCCTACCAGTCCTACATCAGCGATGACTTTCAGCTCCAGAAATACTTCCAGCTCCTGGGCAGGCTGTCCAGGCTGCGCGTATTTTGGAACCTGCATGGTTGCTGTGGCGTAGTGCATGTTGCCCTTACCCCCCCGGCCTCCTTTTAAGATAATCTGACGACGGTTGTCTCCCGACATATCAGCGATTACCTTACGGCTTTCTGCCTCCATGACAACGGTTCCTTCAGGAACCTTCAATACAATGTCATCTCCGTCGGCGCCATGGCAGCGTCTTTTGCCGCCGGGTTCTCCGTCCTGAGCTTTGAATTTACGTCTGTGACGGTAGTCACCTAAAGTATTCAGACCTTCGTCCACTTCAAAGATGACATCGCCACCCCGTCCGCCGTCGCCGCCGTCAGGTCCGCCGTTGGGAACGTAAAGCTCTCTTCGAAAGCTGACATGACCATCTCCGCCTTTTCCGGAGCGTATATTGATCTTTGCTCTGTCTGCAAACATATTTCACCTCATTATCTTAAAAAAGGCTTCAAACCCAATCAGATTTGAAGCCTTCCACGCTATTTACTCTTCTACAGGAACGATAGAAACCTGTTTCTTATCGCGTCCCTTTCTTGTAAAACGAACTACACCATCTGTTAATGCAAATAATGTATGATCTTTACCGCATCCTACATTCACACCCGGATGAATCTTTGTTCCACGCTGTCTGTAGAGGATGTTTCCTGCTTTTACAAACTGTCCGTCTGCTCTCTTCGCACCCAATCTCTTAGACTCGGAATCTCTACCGTTCTTAGTAGAACCAACTCCCTTTTTGTGAGCGAAAAGCTGAAGGTTCATTTTAATCATGACTCTACACCTCCTTGATTGTTATCTTCAAATATTGTTTATCGTAATTATCCTGTATCTGGGACAACCCCAGAACCAGCGAATCCATCAGTAATCTGGTCTCATGACTGTTCCCGGACAGAAACTCCCATGCCAGATAGCCTTCCTCATTCTTTACATGAATCATGTCTTCTGTGAAAGCATCTATGGAATTGACAGCATTAATCGTCAATGCGGATACTGCCGAGCAGATAATATCTCTTCCGGCTTCACTGAAACCTGCATGTCCCTTCGATTCGAAGGCAATGTATTCGCCATTACGTTTGACTACTGTCACTTGAATCATCTCAATACACCTGATTAAGCGTTGATTTTTTCAATCTTAACTGCTGTGTACTGCTGTCTGTGACCCTGTTTTTTGTGATATCCAGTTTTTCTCTTATATTTGTAAACGATAACTTTTTTGCCTTTACCGTTTCCAACTACAGATGCAGTAACACTGGCGTTTGCCACATCACTACCAACTTTCAGACCGTCATTGCTTACTGCAATCACATCATCGAAAGTTACAGTCTCACCAGCTTCTACAGCAAGCTTCTCTACTTTAATGATATCGCCCTCGGCTACTTTATACTGTTTACCACCTGTTGCAATAATTGCGTACATATGGCACCTCCTATTATCATTACTCGC